>JAWKQI010000001.1:0-300000 GCA_041390245.1 Eubacteriales bacterium | reverse complement strand
TTCTTCAATAGATAAACGAATTTACGATGAGAAACTTTAAAATATTTATATGAAGGTGATGAGTTGGCAGGTAAGGAGAAAGTGCCGTCGAATTTAAAAAATCTAAATGATGCAAACGACCTACGGACGGAAGATGAAAAAATAAATAAAATTTTAGAGGCAGGGCGTTCTAAAGGTAGTATCAGTTATAAAGAAATCAACGATACGCTGGATGAAGTTGAAATAAAACCGGAATCTTTGGAAAAACTTTTAGATATTTTGGAGCGTCTAAATATTGAAGTTACAGACGAAGATATAGAACCCGACCTTAAAAAGATCGAAGAAGAACCTGAAGAGGTAGTGCAGGATGAGGTATTTGTAGCGCCTGAAGGGGTCAGCATCGATGATCCTGTACGCATGTATCTAAAAGAAATCGGGAAAGTTGCTCTATTATCTCCTGCGGAAGAAATCGATTTAGCACAAAGGATGAACGATGGCGACGAAGCTGCAAAGAGAAAACTAGCCGAAGCTAATTTAAGGTTGGTCGTTAGCATAGCGAAACGTTATGTCGGCCGTGGCATGCAGTTTTTGGATTTGATTCAGGAGGGAAACTTAGGGCTTATAAAAGCCGTTGAAAAGTTCGATTATAGAAAAGGATATAAGTTTTCTACATATGCGACTTGGTGGATACGCCAGTCTATAACCCGCGCTATTGCGGACCAGGCGAGGACGATCCGTATCCCTGTACATATGGTTGAAACTATTAATAAACTAATACGAGTGTCAAGGAAACTGTTGCAGCAGTACGGAAGGGATCCACATCCTGAAGAAATAGCCCGTGAAATGGATATTTCTAAAGAAAAGGTTATGGAAATAATAAAGATAGCACAAGAGCCTGTGTCTTTAGAAACGCCGATAGGTGAAGAAGAAGACAGCCACTTAGGTGACTTTATTCCGGATGACGATGTTCCGGAGCCCGCTGATGCGGCTGCATTTACCCTTTTAAAAGAACAATTAACAGATGTTTTAGATACTTTGACTCCAAGAGAAGAAAAGGTTTTAAGGTTGCGCTTTGGTTTAGATGACGGCCGGGCAAGGACGCTTGAAGAAGTAGGTAAGGAATTTAATGTTACGCGTGAGCGTATTAGACAAATAGAAGCAAAAGCATTGAGAAAATTAAGGCATCCAAGCCGAAGCAAGAAATTGCGGGATTTCCTAAATTAAATTTTAGCTTGAAAATTAGTTTTAAAATGCACGGGAAGTGCATTTTTTAACTTATGCCAAATTAATTAAAAGGAGAACATGTGAGGAATTCAGTCCGTTTAAATGCCCTTTTGAATATTTCTCCGCAAATTGAAACCATTGCCGATATAGGGTGCGACCATGCGCTCTTAACCATAAAGTTTATAAAATCCGCTAAAGCTAAAAAAGGTATTGCAAGTGACATTAGTGAAAAATCCATAAAAAAGGCCGTTTTTTATTTAGAACAGGAAAATTTTAAGAACAGTGTTAGCTTAAGGGTAGGAGACGGGCTTTCTGTACTTAAGGAAGGCGAGGCAGACCTTATTGCCATTTGCGGACTCGGCGGAGATTTGATTTCAAATATAATTAGGGGTAACATCAAAATTGCAAAAAGTGCAGACTATCTGCTCATAAGCCCGCACACATCTGTAGCTGCTTTGAGAAAATGTCTGAATGAGGCAGGCTTTAAAATATTGAATGAAGATTTAGTCAAAGATGGCAGATGGATATACCAATTAATGCTTTATGTACCAGGTTATGAAGAGACATATTCGGAAAACGAACTGGAGTTTGGACGGATCAATATAAAAAAAGGCGGGCCTTATTTAAAACAGCTGATAAAAAAAAGGATACACGAGATGCAAAAAATGGGGCAGACCGCAAATGGGTCTACCTCAAAACGGGCGGTAAGCGCGTACAAAACGTCAGTTAAAAGGCTTGGGGAATTAAAGGAGTTGTTGAAAAAATATGAAACCATGTGAATTTGCAAAGATAATAGATAAGATAGCACCGGAAAAAACTGCCTGCTCATGGGACAACAGCGGCCTTATTATAGATTTAGGCAAAGACATAACCGGTATTATGATAGCCTTGGACTTAAAAGAAGAAGTGATTGATCAGGCTATTTTAAAAAAATGCAACATGATTCTAACTCATCATCCTATAATGTTTAATGCTATAAAGAGGATAAGTTCTGAAGATGAACAAGGAGAGTTGATAGCAAAGCTTATTATAAACGGAATATCTTTATACAGTGCTCATACGACGTTTGACGCATGCAGTGGCGGTATAAACGATGCCCTTGCAAAAAAACTTGGGCTTAACAAAGTTAAAGTTATAGCCGAACAAGAGGACAACTATCTAAAAGCTGTGGTGTTTGTGCCCAAAGGCTATGAAGATACGGTTTTTGAAGCTGCGGTTTCAGCAGGAGCCGCAACTATCGGCGATTACACTTCATGTTCATTTAGAAGTTTTGGAGTCGGCACATTTCGCCCGGGGGAATGCACGGATCCGTTTATAGGGAGTGAAAACAATCAAACGAGTGTTGAAGAGACCAGGATAGAGTTTATTCTAAACCCGGATATTTTAGATGATGTGTTAACGTTTATTAAAGAGGCACATCCGTATGAATGCCCGGTTATAGATGTTTATAAACTTAAAAGTCCTGTTAAAGAAATAGGAATTGCAAGAATAGGCGAGCTAAAAAATGATATTGCTGCAAAGGATTTCCTAAAATTCATAAAGGAAAAATTAAATTTAAATACCTTGCGGGTATCAGGCGATATGAATATGAAAATAAGAAAAGTATGCGTTTGCGGAGGAGGTGGAGACGGTTTAACTAAAAGTGCATATATTGCAGGAGCAGACGCATTTATAACAGGGGAGTTAAAATATTCAACGCATTTAACGGCAAAGAAAATGGGTATGCTGCTAATCGAGGCAGGGCATTACGAAACGGAAATCGTATTCGTAAATGCAATCTATTCCTGTTTACAAGAAAGCAAGAATATAGTAAAATATAATGTACAGCTTTTTGAAGAAGAGAAAAGATGTCCGTATATTTACATTTAAGATGATTTTAGGAGGGAAGATATTTGGATCAGCTGGCAAAACTCTACGAATATCAGCAGATAGAATTAGAACTTGAAGAGAGAGAGTTAAAATTTAAAGAGACGGACACACGCAAAAAATTACTTGTGCGTCAGAAATATTTTCAAAATGCGAACAACGTTATTAAACGCATAGAAAAAGATATTTTAGTGCGCCAAAATACTATAGCAGAAGTTGAAAATGCAACGCTGAAACTTGTTTCGGAGAAGCAAGAACTTGATAAGAAACTAGATAATTTAAGTAATGATACAGGTGGTAAATCTATTGATGATATAAAAGGGATGCTTCACGAGCATGAAGCAGTTATGGACATGATTTCTAAGAATAAAAGGTTGGTTCTGGAAGCAAAAAAAGCTTCTGAAAAGGCAGATGAGGAATTAAAAAATATATTGCCGCAGATGTCTAAGGTAAAAAAAGAGTTTAACGAATTAAAGCTTATATATTTAAAAGAAATGGAAGATGGTTCTCCTGAAATAACAGAACTTAAGAAAAAGGCGGATAAGGTCGCCAAGGGAATTGACGCTTCCATTATGAAGAAGTATAATTTAATTAAGAGGACAGTAAAAGACCCGGTTGCATTCATCATCGAAGGAAACAAATGCTCCGGCTGTAATATGCAGCTTCCTTCTGGAAACTTAGGAAGCATGAAAAACAGCAGTAAAATTTTTGAATGCGATAACTGTGGCAGAATATTAATAGTGAAGTAATGTTTGAGCTAGCTGGGCGGTCGCGTGCTTATTTGCACGAGGAAAGTCCGAGCACCTAAGGGCAGGGCGCCGGGTAACACCCGGTGGAGGCGACTCTAAGGAAAGTGCAACAGAGATATACCGCATGGGTTTCCCATGCAAGGGTGGAAAGGTGAGGCAAGAGCTCACCAGCGGCGTGGAGACATGCCGGCTATGTAAACCCCGTCTGGTGCAAGATTGAATTGGGGGCATTTAATGGCGGCCCGCCACGCCCCTTGTAATCGCTTGAGCCTGCGCGGTAACGGCAGGCCTAGATAGATGACCGTCTTTGACAGAACTCGGCTTACAGGCTTGACTCAAACTTATTTTTTTATGGAGCTTAAGTTTTTTTAAGCTCTATTTTAAATAAAAAGGTTATTTTTATATGTGTTGCTAAAACACATTACTTTATGGTAAACTATATAGCAGTTTATTTATGAAAATATAAACAATTGGTTTTGTAAGGTTTTGGAGGAAAAAATGGGCAATAAAGTAGAAAAAATTGGCGGAAACAAAGTAAAAATTGAATTTAGCATATCACCTGAAACGTTTGAAGATGCGATTTCTCGTGCCTTTGCAAAAAACAAAGATAAATTCAGTGTGCCTGGCTTTAGAAAAGGAAAAGCTCCTAGGGCGATAGTTGAAAAACATTATGGCGACAGCGTATTATTTGAGGAAGCGTTCGATATAGCATTTCCTGAGGAATATGCGAAAGTTGTCGAAGAGACTAAGATAGATCCGGTTGCGCACCCTGAGATAGATATAACTTCATTTGATAAGGCTAAGGGAATAGATATAAAAGTTGAAGTTTTTGTTAAACCTGAAGTTAAATTAGGCAGTTATACGGGAGTTGAGGCTTCAAAAAAACAGGTTAAAATTACAGAAAAAGACGTTAATGAAGAACTTAACAGATTACTTGAGAAAAACGCGAGATGGGAAGCAGTTGAAGACGAGGCAAAACTTAATGATCGTGTTACAATAGATTATTCCGGATCTGTAGACGGAGTTAAGTTCGAAGGCGGAACAGCAGAAAAGCAGCCTTTAGAACTAGGATCAAAGACCTTTATACCGGGCTTTGAAGAGCAGGTGGTCGGCATGAAGATAGGCGAGGAAAGAGATATCAAAGTAACTTTCCCAAAAGAATACCATGCAAAAGAGCTGGCCGGCAAAGAGGCGGTATTTGCAGTTAAATTACATGATATAAAGAGAAAAGAACTAGATGAATTAGACGATGAATTTGCAAAGGACGTCTCAGAATTCGAGACGCTTGCAGAGCTCAAAAAAGATATTAAAAAGAGATTAAAAGCAGAAGCGGAGAAAAAAGCAAAAGAAGAAACTGAAGACGAAGTTTTAAGAAAAATAGTTGATGGATGTGAAATAGATGTTCCGTCTCCGATGATAGAACTTCAAATTGATAGACAAATCGAGAGACTTGAATATAATTTAATGTATCAGGGTATAAAATTAGAGGATTATCTAAAGTATACCGGTACAAAGATGGAGGATTTAAGAGCACAGCATGAAGATACGGCTAAAAGTGCAGTGCGTTCGCACTTGGTTATAGAAGCTATTGCCAAAAAAGAAGACATTGAGACAACTGAAGAAGACTTAAACAAGTTCTTTAAAGAGGAATCTAAAAAGGCAAATAAGACTGTAGAAGAATATAAAAAATTAATAGGCAGCGATGGTATAGAAAATATTACTGCAAGACTTGCATTTGAAAAGACGCTTAAATTTATATTTGACAGCATAAACTATGTTGAGCAAAAAAAAGAGGAGAAGGCAGAGAAGAAAGCTCCTGCTACATCTACCGCCAAAAAGAGCGCTTCTAAAACAGGGGCAAAAACTACGGCGAAAAAGTAAAAGATTCAAGAGTAATAACACTTAAAACCAGGAAGGAGAGCGTAAATGAATTTAATTCCAATGGTAATAGAACAGACCGGAAAAGGCGAACGTTCCTACGACATATATTCAAGGCTTCTTCGCGACAGGATTGTATTTGTAACCGGCGAAATAACAGATGAAACTGCGGATTTAGTCATAGCTCAGCTTATTTTTCTTGAAGCAGAGGACCCGGATAAAGAGATATTTATGTATATAAACAGCCCGGGCGGCTCTGTAACCGCTGGACTTGCCATATACGATACGATGCAGTATATACGCTGTGAAGTTAGCACTATCTGTATCGGCCTTGCGGCATCTATGGGTGCGTTTTTACTTACTGCGGGAGCCAAAGGAAAGAGAAAAAGCCTTCCAAATTGCGAGATTTTGATACATCAGCCTATGGGCGGGGCAAAAGGCCAGGCTACTGATATAGCTATCCACGCAGAACAAATAATCAAGATAAAGAATAAACTAAATAAGATTATGAGTGAAAGAACCGGGCAGCCGATAAAGAGGATAGCAGAAGATACTGAAAGGGATTTTTATATGAGTGCTGAGGCCGCCAAAGAATATGGAATGGTCGACGAGATAATTCCTCCAAGACACTAGAATATTTAAGGAGGGGAAAATGGATAAATTTTTTGAAGATACAAAATACGCAAAATGTTCGTTTTGCGGTAAGAGCCAGGATCAGGTCCGCAGGTTAGTTGCAGGGCCGGGCGTGTTTATATGCGATGCCTGTGTTGAGCTGTGTCATGATATAGTTTATGAAGACTATCAGGAAGACAGCGAGCTTAACTTAGACGAAGTTTTAAAACCGTCTCAGATCTATGAAATATTAAATGATTATATAGTCGGGCAGGATCAAGCGAAAAAGACGCTTGCTGTTGCTGTATATAATCATTATAAGCGTGTCCGTGCAGGAAATTTAAAGGAAAACGATGTGGAACTTCAGAAGAGCAACGTGGTTATGATGGGGCCCACAGGCTGCGGCAAAACGTTTTTGGCACAGACGCTGGCAAAGATCTTAAACGTCCCGTTTGCAATGGCAGACGCAACGGCATTGACCGAAGCCGGCTATGTAGGTGAAGACGTAGAAAACATACTTTTAAAGCTGATACAATCAGCGGATTACAACGTAGAAAAGGCACAGCAGGGCATAATATATATAGACGAAATAGATAAAATTGCAAGAAAGAGTGACAACCCGTCTATAACCCGTGATGTTTCGGGAGAAGGTGTTCAGCAGGCGCTTTTAAAGATAATCGAAGGAACAGTTGCGAGCGTACCTCCGCAGGGAGGCAGGAAGCATCCGCAGCAGGAGTTTATACAGATAGATACAACAAACATACTTTTTATCTGCGGCGGAGCATTCGGAGGGCTTGAGGGCATAATCGAAAGGCGTGTAGGCAAGAAATCTATGGGGTTTGGAGCCGAAGTTTCATCTAAGAAGAAAAAAGATTTAGGGGAGCTTTATAGCCAGGTTTTACCTGAAGACCTGTTGAAATTTGGCTTAATACCTGAGTTTGTAGGAAGGGTTCCTATTATAGTAACGCTTAATGCACTCGATGAAGATGCGCTTGTCGATATCCTTAAAAAGCCAAAGAACGCGCTTATAAAGCAGTTCACAAAACTTCTCAATATGGATGGAGTACAGCTTGAGTTCGAAGAAGATGCTATAAGGGAAATAGCCAAACTGGCACTTGCAAGGAACACTGGCGCAAGGGGCTTAAGGGCTATTCTTGAAGGCATAATGTTAGACATAATGTTTGATGTCCCATCAAGAGACGATGTTAAGAAGTGTGTGATAACTAAAGATACGGTCATCAACAAGAGTATGCCTGTCTTGATACTTGGTGATAAACAGCCTAAGAAATTAAGCGATACTAAAGGGAAAAAAGAAGTAGTCGGATAAAATAAATTAGGCTAAATAGAATAAATATTAAACTAAGCGGCGGAACTATCCGCCGCTTTTGGATTTTTAAGGTAATATAAGACTTGATATAAAAGTAGATAATAAGTTATAATTGGCTTAAAAGACAAGGAGAAAAATGCATGGACGAAACACTAAAAGAAACCAGAACTATGTCTATGGTAGCGCTCAGGGGAATGGTTGTTTTTCCCTATATGGTGCTGCATTTTGATGTTGGCAGAAAAAAATCCATTGCTGCGCTTGAACAGGCTATGGCCAAAAATCAAGTGGTGTTTTTAAGTGCGCAAAAAGATATAAATACTTACGAACCCAATTTTGATGATGTAAACAAGATGGGTACTATATGTAAGATAAAACAGGTCTTAAAACTGCCGGGAGATAATATCCGCGTTATGGTAGAAGGTTTGTGCCGCGGAGAACTTATGAGCTTCAATGAAGAAAAGGATTATTTGAGTGCGGAAGTCAGAAAAGTTGAGGAGCCAAACGAAGAAGCGGCACCGACACCTTCTGAAGAAGCCCATATGAGGACACTCATGTCTCTTTACATGACATATGCGCGCCAAAGCGGCCGTATTTCGCCTGAATCCGTTGTGTCAGTCGGCGAGATAAAGGTGCCTGGCAGGCTTGCAGATACTGTCGCTGCTAATTCGCTTTTCAAATTAGAGGACAAGCAGAGCATTATAGAATGCATAGACGTTGAAAAGCGTTTAAAGCTTTTAATAGATATGATAACCCGTGAAATTGAGATTTTAGGTATAGAAAACGAAATCGGACGTTCGCTAAAGAAACAGATAGAAAAATCCCAGAGAGAATATTATCTAAGAGAGCAGATGAAAGTCATACAAAAGGAACTTGGCGAGGAAGAATCTATAACTGCCGAAGTTCAGGAGCTAACTGAGAAGATAGAAAAGTCTAAGATGAATGAAGAAGCAAAGCAAAAGGCAAAGAAGGAACTTTCAAGAATGGCTGTTATGTCTTCTTCATCTCCGGAAATAACCGTTATTAGGACTTACCTAGATTGGATAATAAGCTTGCCATGGGGAAAAGAGACTAAAGACGACCTTAATTTAAAACACATAAAACGTGTTTTAGATGAAGACCACTACGGCCTTGAAAACGTAAAGAAGCGTATTTTAGAATATATATCCGTCTGTAAAATGAAAAAAGACATGAGAGGGCCTATACTTTGTTTCGTCGGGCCTCCGGGAGTAGGCAAGACATCTATTGCAAAGTCTATAGCAAGGGCTTTGAAAAGAAAGTTTGTAAGGTCATCACTTGGCGGGGTCAAGGATGAGGCAGAATTAAGAGGCCACAGGAGGACATACATAGGTGCGATGCCAGGAAGGATCATTTCTTTGATAAAACAGGCGGGATCTATGAACCCGGTCTTTCTTTTAGATGAGATAGACAAGATGTCCAGCGATTATAAAGGGGACCCTGCTTCTGCAATGCTCGAAGTATTGGACCCTGAAATAAACAACACATTTGTAGACCACTATTTAGATATGCCATTTGACTTGTCTAAGGTAATGTTTTTAACGACAGCTAATAGTATAGACACTATACCACGCCCGCTTCTTGACAGGATGGAAGTAATAGAGCTTTCAAGCTATATGCTCATAGAAAAAATAAAGATAGCTAAAAAACACCTGATAAAAAAACAGCTTGTTGAGCATGCACTTACGCCTAAGATGCTGCGTATAAGCGATTCTGCAATAGAAGAAATAATCACCAACTATACTAATGAGCCGGGTGTCAGGAATTTAGAAAGGTCTATCGCAGCTATTTGCAGGAGAGCTGCTTGGAAGATAGTCGAAAACGATTTAAAGAGCATAAGCGTGACAAAGGCCAATTTACAAGAATATCTGGGCACGCCGAAATATAAAAATGAAGACATAAACCACGAGGATAAAATCGGCGTCGTTACCGGCCTTGCATGGACAGTTTCAGGAGGGCAGACTTTGCCTGTTGAGGCAACGGTAATGGAAGGAACGGGCAAATTAGAGTTAACAGGACATTTAGGGGATGTAATGAAGGAAAGCGCACGTGCAGGAATCAGCTATATACGAGCCAACAGCTCCAAATTAAAAATAGACATGGAGTTTTACAAAAACAAAGACCTTCATATACATTGTCCGCAGGGAGCAATCCCCAAAGACGGCCCATCTGCCGGCATAACGATAGTTACAGCTGTCGTCTCGGCGCTTACTAAGAAAAAAGTACGTGCGGATGTAGCGATGACGGGTGAAATAACTTTAACGGGAAGCGTTATTCCTATAGGCGGGTTAAAGGAAAAACTGCTGGCTGCTCAGCGTGCCGGCATCAAAACCGTTTTGATACCTAAGGATAATGAGCGCGATATAGACGAGATACCGGATGAAATTAAACATAAGTTAAACATAGTTTATATAAACGATATAATGCAGGCGCTTGAACTTAGCCTGATAGACTGATAAAAGGGGTTACAGTGGTAATAAAAAATGCACGATTTGTAAAAAGCATGCGCGCGCAAGAAGACTATTTAGATTTAGGGTTTCCGGAAATTGCCGTAGTAGGGCGCTCTAACGCGGGGAAATCCTCTTTGATAAACTGCCTTTGTAGAAACAGCAAATTAGCGCGTGTCAGCAAAGAGGCAGGCAAAACAAGGCTTATCAACTTTTTCTTATTAAATGAAGATAATGTTTTAGTAGACCTTCCGGGATACGGATATGCCAAAGTTTCCAAAAGTGAAAAAAATGCATGGGAAAGCATGGTAGAGGCCTATTTTAATGCGACCAAGCATTTGCAGGCTATATTAGTATTAATGGATATCCGCCATAGACCAAACGGGTTTGATAAGAGGATGCTTACGTGGGCGCAATATAACTGTATACCATTTGTACTAGTTGCGACTAAAGCGGATAAGATATCAAAAGCGCAAAGAAAGCAGCATATTGATGCTATGTTAAAAGAATTAGGCATACAATCCGGGATCGATATAGTTGCCTTTTCATCTCTTGATAAGACCGGCAGGGAAGAGCTGCTTAAAATAATGGAGAAATTTTATGATAGAGGAAAAGAAAAGTAAATGGGCGTTTATGCAATAGCAGACCTTCATCTTTCCGGATTTAGAGAAAAACCCATGAACATATTCGGGGAGAACTGGAACAACCATTGGGAAAAAATTAAAGACAGCTGGCATGAATGCGTGAAAGATGGCGATGTTGTACTTATCCCAGGTGACATAAGCTGGGCGATGAAGTTAAACGAAGTTAAGGTCGATATAGACGAAGTGTGCGCTTTGCCCGGAAAAAAGATATTATTACGCGGCAACCACGATTATTGGTGGAGTTCTTTAACTAAAGTGAATTCCATATTATCAAATAACACCTATGCGCTCCAAAACAATAGTTTTATTATAGGCGATTATGTAATAGTCGGTACACGCGGGTGGACCATGTCGATGGACAAAGCCACCAGCCAGGATTTAGTTATATATAACAGGGAAGTAGAGCGATTAAAACTTTCCGTTGCTTCCGTTGATGAAGTTGAGGCAGGAAGCAGGGCAAGGGTAGCTATGTTTCATTTTCCGCCGTTTAACGAGACTCACAGCCCCTCTGAACTTACAGATATTTTGGCACAGTTTAAAGTTTCAGAGGCGGTTTACGGGCATCTGCACGAAAAGAGTTTGAAAGGTGCATTTAACGGGCCGCTGGACGGAGTAAACTATTCCCTTGTGTCGTGTGACTATTTAGACTTTAAATTAAAGAAAATAATCTAATATTTGGTAAATAAGGGTTTTAAACACATTAAAAGCAGCTATTTTTAAAATAGTTGTTTTTAATTTATGAATTTTTTCAAAAAAATAAAGGAACTGTTGCATTTTTGGAGAATTATATTATAATAGTGGGTGAAAGTGGGTCTAAATGGTAATCTTAATGCAAAGGGGGTGAGAAAAATGCTGATTGGCGAATACCGTCATAGTGTGGATGTAAAGGGAAGGGTATTTATTCCATCAAAACTCAGGGAAGATTTAGGCGAAAAGTTTATTGTATCAAAGGGTATCGGCAATTGCTTGTTTGTTTTTGGCGCAGACGAGTGGGCAACTTTCTCATCCCGTTTAAAGACCTTACCCATTGCGGATAAAGCGGTCCAGGATTTTTTACGCATGCTGTTTGCAAGCGCATGCGAGTGTGAACTGGACAAACAGGGAAGGGCGCTTATTCCGCAAAGGCTAAGAAACCACGCGGGCATATCTGATGATGCAGTAATAATTGGTGTTATGACCCGCGCGGAGATCTGGTCTGGTGAAAATTGGGACAAATTCAACGAACGTCAATCTGAAGATTTTGAAAGTGCTTTGGAGAAGTTGTCTGAACTTGGTATTTGATAGATGGATGGGCACGTATCTGTACTACTTAACCAAAGCCTAGATATTTTGTCTTTACAGCCGGGTATGACTGTTGTAGACGGTACGCTTGGCGGAGGGGGGCACGCACTAGAGATATTAAAAAGGATAACTCCGGGCGGAACTCTTCTTGGCATAGATAAAGACGAAGAGGCCATAAAAAGGGTTTTAGAATTTTTGCCTCAATACAAAGAGAATATGGTACTTATTAACGACGACTTTAAGAACATAAAGCGGCTTATATCGGAAAAAGGTTTTAAGAAGGTAAATGCCGCTATTTTAGACCTGGGAGTTTCATCTTTTCAGCTAGATGAGGCAAGCAGGGGGTTTTCATATCAAAGCGATGCAAAACTTGATATGAGGATGGACTTATCACAGAGCAAATCGGCTTACGACGTAATAAACAAGTATAGCGAAGGGCAGTTAAGGGAGGTAATATCCTCTTACGGCGAAGAACGCTGGGCTGCCAGAATAGCTAAATTTATAGCAGATAAAAGAAGTGGCGGCGAAATTAAGACGACAG
Source organism: Eubacteriales bacterium (assembly GCA_041390245.1). Classification (NCBI taxonomy): domain Bacteria; kingdom Bacillati; phylum Bacillota; class Clostridia; order Eubacteriales; species Eubacteriales bacterium. The sequence continues at coordinate 287,437 of JAWKQI010000001.1, read as the reverse complement.
GTGAACTGACAAGCATAATAAAGGCGGCCATCCCAAAAGGTGCAAGACTAAACGGACCGCATCCCGCAAAAAGGACATTTCAAGCGATTAGGATAGAAGTAAACGACGAACTTTCGTCTTTAAAAGAGGCAATAGAGGATTTTGCAGACGTAATTGTAAGCGGAGGGAGACTATCCGTTATTACTTTTCACTCTCTTGAAGACAGGATAGTAAAAAGAGCGTTTTTAGGGCTTGCTAATCCGTGTACATGCCCTCCGGATGCTCCGGTATGTGTGTGCGGATTGAAACCTAAAGTAAAGATACTTTTAAGAAAACCGATAATTCCGGAAGAAGATGAAGTTTTAAGCAATCCACGTTCCAGAAGCGCAAAGCTTCGTGCAATAGAGATTTTGTAACTTAAGCACAAAAAGGGGTAAGGAAATGCCGCAGACCGCAAGAAAACTTGATTACTTTAAAGAATTTGACCAACATGTAGAGGATCTAAGGAAACGCCCTAAGAAAAAAGGCAATATTTCCACCTATGATTTAGACAGGGAAAGAAAGCTAAAGGCGCAACCTAAGAATGCACATCCACAGGTTAAAAGCACCCGGAAGGAAAAAGTAGAAGAAAAGGTTTTAATTGAAAAAAAGCCTAAAAGTTTTAGGTCTGTTTTATCTTGCTTTTTTGTAATATTCGCTATTTGCGGAATTTTTTCTTTGATAATATTAAGATACATGATAATAAGCAACAACAATACGACAATAAATTCACTTAAAAGCGATATAGCCGAAATAGAAGCACAAATACAATATAACGAGGTGCAAGCTGAACTAAAAAGTGATTTAGAAGAAATAAAAAAGGTTGCAAGTGAAGAATTGCATATGGGTTTCCCAACCAGCGATCAAATCGTATATATAAACCTAAATCAGAATATAGATGATACCGAGGACACTAAATTAGCCGACTCGGGGGTAAATTAAATCTGATATGTTTTAGGAGGGGAAATTGTCCATATCTGGATTAAAAAACAAAAAGAGACTTGTGTTTTTATTGTATACTTTGGCGTTTTTCTTTTTATGCCTGGTACTTAGAATAGGGTACCTTGCTTTTATTAAAAGCGATTGGCTTATGGAAAAAGCGGAAAGCCAGTGGACACAAGATTCGTTGATAGCCGCTGAACGCGGCTCTATTTTAGATAGGAACGGAAATGTCTTGGCGACAAGCGCCAATGCAGATACTATAGTTTTGCACCCAACTCAAATAAAGGATGCACAAGAAGTTGCAGAAAAACTATCTGGCCTGCTGGATTTGACTTATGATTATGTGCTTGAAAGAGCGCAGAATACAAGCAAGCAAGAAGTTTGGCTGAAAAGGCAGGTAGACAGGGATGTTGCCAATGAGATAAGAGAACTGGATTTAGCTGGAGTTGATTTTGTCGTAGATGTAAAACGCTATTATCCAAACAATGATTTTATGACTCAGGTCTTGGGGTTCACGTCTATTGACGGAGAAGGCCAGGAAGGTATAGAGTTAAAGTATAATAAGTATCTAAAAGGCCAAGACGGGCGTATAGTAACAGAGACAGATGCTAAAGGGAATGAGCTTTTATTCGGTAAGGAAGTAGTAGTTGAGGCGGAAGACGGGTACGACCTTTATTTAACTGTAGATGAGGTCATACAAAGCTATTTGGAGCAAGCGCTTGAAGAAGCTCTTGAAACAAACGACGCAAAATCAGCACAGGGTATAGTTATGGATCCGGATACGGGAGAAATACTTGCAATGGCAGTTACTCCGGATTATGATTTAAACGATGTGCCAAGAGATGATTTAAGCGTTCTTCAGGAGTTATCGCGAAATAAGCTGATAACAGATATGTATGAACCTGGTTCTACATTTAAAATAGTCACTACGGCTGCCGCTTTAGACAGCGGGGCAATAGATACTAACACTACTTTTTACTGCCCTGGATATAAGATGGTAGACGGAGTAAAGATAAAGTGCTGGCGCACCGTCCCACATGGCTCTGAAACACTGGAAGAAGCACTACAGAATTCATGCAACCCATGTTTTATGGAAATGGCACTTAGAATGGGTACGGATACGTTTTATGATTATCTAGACGCTTTTGGCTTTAACAAGACAACAGGCATAGATTTAAGCGGCGAATCTTCCGGCAAAGTCATGGCGGAAAAATATGTTCAAAACGTAGACCTTGCACGTATGGGTTTTGGGCAGGCGATAGCAGTTACGCCGTTGCAGCTTATAACAGCAGCTTCTGCTGCGATAAACGGTGGGAACCTTTATCAACCTTATATAGTAGAGAAAATGGTAAATACTCAAGGGGATACCGTAGTTCAGAACAGCCCTACAATTGTAAGAAGGGTAATATCTGAGGAGACTTCTGCAACAATGCGCGATCTGCTTGAAAAAGTAGTAACAGATGGCTCCGGCGCAAATGCAGCAATAGATGGCTATAGGATTGGCGGGAAAACAGGCACTGCACAAAAATATGATGAAGACGGTCAGATCCTACAAGGTAAGCATGTTGCCTCGTTTATAGGTTTTGCACCGGCAGACGATCCTGAAGTCATAATACTTATAATAGTAGATGAACCAAACGTCGCGGTAGACTTCGGAAGCGTTGTGGCAGCACCATATGTTAAAATGGTGCTTGAAAATACTCTAAAATATTTGCAGATTCCGTCAACTGGGGGTACAATTGAACAGGTAGAGGTACCGGATGTCCGCAATATGACACTTACTGATGCAGATTCCAAACTTGAGAACGCAGGCCTTAACTATGTTGCCGATGGTACAGGTACGGTAGTCAAGATGTCTGTCGCACCAAACACTTCGGTTAATAAAGGTACTGCAATACAGCTTTACATGTCTGATAAGAGCGAGAGCGAAGGCGATTATGTAACTGTACCGGATCTGATCGGAAAATCGATAGTTGATGCTAAACTCATCTTAAATAATTTAGATTTAGAGATGGAGGCACAGGGGAGCGGAGTTGCTGTTTCGCAGAGCATTAAAAGCGGAGAAGAGGTATTGGTCGGTTCAACGATAAAAGTGTATTTCGAGCAACCGGACGATGATTCTGGATGAGGTTTTGAAGTGGGTTTTAAAGGGGAATTGTTATGGAACTTATGAAATTAGCAAAAAATGTAGATTGTGGCGTATTCGGTAATGCAGATATTGATATTTCAGGGTTAAGCTATGATTCAAGAAAAGTTAAACCTGGAGACCTGTTTTTTTGTATATCTGGTTTTACGTTAGACGGGCATCACTTTGCAAAGCAGGCTGTGGAACTTGGTGCAGCCGCACTTGTAGTTAAAAGAAAACTTCCTTTAAACGTACCGCAGTTAATAGTAAAAAACGACAGGGAAGCCATGGCAATTATAAGTGGAGAGTTTTATGGGAACCCTTCTCGTGAGATGACGATGATAGGCATTACAGGAACAAACGGAAAGACAACTACGACTTATATGATAAGGAGCATACTGAAAGAGGCCGGCCACAAAGTAGGAATTACGGGTACGATTTATAATATGATAGGGAAAAGAGGATGGAGGCAGAACGCACGACACCGGAATCGCCGGACCTGCAGCAGCTGCTTCGCCAAATGGCAGACGAAGGATGTACTACGGCAGTCATGGAAGTGTCTTCACATTCTCTTGATTTACTAAGGGTGCACGGTATCACATATGATATAGGTATATTCACTAATTTAACACAGGATCATCTGGATTACCATGTGACTATGGAAAACTACAGGCTTGCGAAAAAACGCCTGTTTTTATCAAGCAAAACGTGTATATCGAATATAGACGATCCTGCAGGGATGTTTATGATAGATAAAGCACAAAATAAGGTTACTTATGGCATAAAGAACAGCGGAAAGTATACGGCAAAAGATATCAAATTAAATACCAGTAGCGTTGAGTATAAGGTAGTTTATCCAAATGGGAAAGCAGATATTTTGGTTCATATACCAGGAGAGTTTAGCGTATATAATTCACTTGCGGCAGTTTCCTGTACTTTAGAACTTGGTATTGATATTAAGTATATAAAAGAAGGTTTAAATAAACTTAAATCCGTAGAAGGGCGTTTTGAGGTTTTAGACAACGGAGGAAAGGATTTTACAATAGTTTTAGATTATGCACATACTCCGGATAGTCTTGATAATATAATAAGGACGGCAAGAGGTTTTGCACGCGGTCGTATAGTTACGATATTTGGCTGCGGAGGAGACAGAGATAAAAAGAAACGCCCAATCATGGGCGAAATTGCCGGAAATAAATCAGACTTCACGATAATAACCTCGGACAACCCGAGAACGGAAGACCCGTTAGAAATAATAAGGCAGATCGAACAGGGCATTAAAAAAACTCTGGGGGAATATATATGCATAGAAAACAGGAAAGAAGCAATACGTTATGCTCTTTCAAACGCAAGAAAAGATGATTTTATTTTATTAGCAGGTAAAGGGCATGAGACTTATCAGGAGATAAACCATGTAAAATACCATTTCGATGAAAAAGAAGTGGTTAAAGAACTGTTAAAAGAAATATAAAAAAGTAACTTAAGTTTGGGGATAAATTATGCAAACACTAATATTATCTACAATATGCGCTTTTGCAATTGCCATATTGGTCGGATATTTGGCGATACCACTACTAAGGCGTTTAAAGTTCGGACAACAGGTTAGGGACGACGGGCCAGAAACGCACCTTAAAAAAACCGGGACACCAACAATGGGCGGTATAATAATCTGGATAGCTTTGATAATCACTACGCTTATATTTTCAAGCGGCAGCTACAGGTATGTGACGTTTTTGACATCGGTGACTTTGGGCTTTGGCCTTATTGGCCTTATAGACGATTTGATTATAGTTATAAAGAAACGCTCCCTTGGCTTAAGGGCATATCAAAAGATAATAGGACAGTTTGGCCTTGCTATAATAGTTGCGTTGTTTGCTTATGACGATCCTAACATAGGATCCAAAATAGTTGTGCCGTTTTTAAATGTAGAGTGGGACCTTGGAATATTCTATATTCCGTTTACTATATTTGTCGTTGTCTCACTTGTAAACGCAGTTAATTTAACAGACGGGCTGGACGGATTGGCAGGAGGGGTCACTCTTATAAACTCAGCTACTTTTGCGGTTATATTCCTGGCTATGTCTGCTGCAGCTTCGGCTATGGGGCTTACGCTATATTCTGTAGACTTAAAAAACACCATGGTATTTTGTGCGGCATTAACCGGTGCATGCCTCGGGTTTTTACGGTTTAATTCGCATCCGGCTTCGGTATTTATGGGAGACACCGGTTCGCTTGCCCTTGGGGCTGCCGTGTCGCTTATGGCGATAGTTTCACGTATGCAGTTTTTAATAGTTATAACAGGCCTTATGTTCGTATTATCGGCATTGTCGGTAGTTATACAGGTCGGATATTATAAGATGACTAAAAAACGCGTGTTTAAAATGGCGCCTTTGCACCATCATTTTGAGCTTAGCGGGATGCATGAGACAAAAGTCGTTGCACTTTATATGATAATCACAACAGTACTGTGTTTAATAGCAATGCTGGTACTGGTTTAGGAGGAACCCTTAAATGGTCTTAAATGACAAAAAAGCATTGGTAGTCGGAATGGCCAAAAGCGGAGCAGCCGCTGCAAGGCTGCTTGTTGATCTTGGCTTTTTTGTCAGCGTTTACGACGCAAAAGAAGAAAATGAATTAAGTAAAGAGGTATTAAGCGTTTTAAAAGATTTAACGCTTGAAAAGTATTTTAAAAAGGACCCGACTGAGGCAGTCTACGCGGCAGATTTAATAGTGATTAGCCCGGGAGTGCCACCGACGGCGCCTGTATATGTGCTTGCCAAAAAATTAAAGAAATATATAATTTCTGAGTTGGAACTTGGATTCCAAAACGCAAATGGAGATGTAATTGCAGTTACCGGAACAAACGGCAAGACTACAACAGTTTCACTGCTAGGTAATATCTTTGAAAATGCAGGGAAGTGTACACATGTAGTTGGCAATATTGGTATACCGTTTACACAAGAGGCATCTAAAACTAAAAAGGGTGATAAAATAGTTGCAGAAGTTTCATCTTATCAACTAGATGATATAGATACTTTTAAGCCAAAAGTGAGTGCAATATTGAATATTACACCAGACCATCTGAATAGATATAAAACAATGGAAAACTACATAAGATCTAAGTCCAGGATATTTGAAAACCAAACCAAAGATGATTTTTTGGTACTTAATTACGATAACAAAATGACACGCTCACTATCTGACAAAGCCAAAGCTAAAGTACTTTGGTTCAGCATAAAAGACGAAGTCAGCGAGGGAGCCTACCTAAGAGACAATGACATAGTATTTAAATATGGCGGAATAGAAAAGTATATATGTAATAAACACCAGGTTTTTATTCCAGGTGAACACAATATGGAAAACGCGCTTGCCGCAGTTTGTATTGCTAGCGTCATGGGTGTATCCGCACAAGTCCTGCGCCATACTCTTATGTCTTTTAAAGGTGTTGAGCATAGAATAGAGTTCGTCAGGGAAGTTGGCGGCGTAAGGTATATAAACGATTCGAAAGGCACAAATCCTGACGCCACGATAAAGGCAATACAAGCGATGAATGCGCCAACAGTGCTGCTGTTGGGCGGGTATGATAAAAAAAGCGATTTTAGGGAGTTGTTCCATGCGTTTAACGGCTATATAAAGGCCGTAGTAGCTTTAGGAGAAACAGCACCTAAGATCTTAAAACAGCAAAAGAAATGTCTTATGACAATATTGTTTGCGCATCGAGCTTTGAGGAGGCCGTCCATATGGCTGCAGATTATGCACAGCCGGGGATGAATGTGCTCTTATCTCCCGCATGCGCAAGCTTTGATATGTTTGAAGACTATGAACACAGGGGTAGAGTATTTAAAGAAATCGTTTCAAAGTTATAGGAGAAAATATGCGTAAAAAGTCAATGGATTATGCACTGTTAATAGCAACAGTTATTTTAGTGGCATTCGGCATACTTATGGTTTTTAGTGCAAGCTATTATTACGCGGAAACGAAATTTTCAGACGGGCTATATTTTTTTAAAAAGCAGATTTTAGGGGCAGTTGTCGGGTTTGTGGCCATGATAGTGCTATCCTTTTTTGATTATAAAAAATTAAAGAAATTTAGGTATATAGGTCTTATAATTGCTATAGGTCTTTTGGCAGTAGTGCTTGTAAAGGGCGTTGGGGTAAATCTTAATGGATCGAGCAGATGGCTAAGTATAGCTGGATTCAGTGTACAGCCGTCCGAAATCGCCAAGTTTGCACTTATACTTTTCTTTGCGGCTAATATGGCTGACAAAAAGGATAAAATGCAGACATTTAAATATGGTATTTTTCCATATCTTCTGGTATTAGGCATAGTATGCGGTCTTTTATATCTGCAGCCTAATTTTAGCGCAATAGTATGTATTGCTCTAATGGGTTTTGTAATGATGTGGGTAGGAGGGGCTAAAAGGCTTCATTTATCTCTCATTGCGGGTGCAGGAGCCGTAGGCGGGACAGCGCTTATGATGGCCAAATCTTACAGGATGGACAGGATATTTGCCTTTTTAAATCCATGGCAATACGCTTCGGATGAAGGGTACCAGCTTATACAGTCATTATACGCGATAGGTGCTTCCGGGCTTTTTGGCTGCGGCATAGGAAACAGCAGGCAGAAGTTCTTATATTTGCCTTATGGCGAATCGGATTTTATATTTTCTATAATAACGGAAGAAATAGGGTTTATAGGGGCGATAGCACTTATTTTAGTCTTTGTGTTTTTAATATGGAGAGGTATAAAGATAGCCTTGAAGGCTCCGGACCTTTTCGGAACCTTATTAGCTACCGGAATAGTATCTATAATCGGGATACAGGTTTTAGTCCATATCGCGGTTGTAACAGGCTCAATTCCGCCGACGGGGGTAACATTGCCGTTCATAAGCGCGGGTAATTCTTCGCTAATGATTTTTATGGCGTCCATCGGAATTTTACTTAATATTTCAAGGCAGTGTGAGAAAGGGTAGTATGCTCGTCAGGTAACGTCTTAATGAACGATTGCATAGTATATTCTATGCTTTGGTTGTTGTTCATGGAGGTGTTATCATGCCAAAATTTATAGTAAATGGGGGAAAACGTCTTTGTGGGAGTATACGCGTTCATGGTTCTAAAAACGCTATTTTGCCTATACTGGCGGCGTGTCTGTTGTTAGACGGCCCGGCTGTAATAAGGTCTTATCCAAAGATATCGGATTTTTACAATATGCTAGATATTTTAAGGCATACGGGATGTAGTGTAGTTGAGAGCGAAGATGAATTAACGATAGACCCAAGGACTGCAAACGTGTGGAAGATCCCAGATAAACAGGCAAAAGAAATAAGGTCATCGATATTTCTTTTAGGATCGGTGATCGGCAGATTCGGCAAGGCCAAGTTCACATACCCGGGTGGATGTGAAATAGGGAACCGGCCCATCGACCTTCATTTAAATGGACTTAGAAAATTAAATATTACTATCGAGGAAGAGTTTGGATACATAAACTGTAATACAGATCAAGTTATCGGAAGCGATATACAGCTAGATTATCCAAGCGTTGGCGCAACAGAAAATATTATGATGGCAGGTATAAAGGCAAAAGGCAAGACAATAATCAGAAATGCAGCTAGGGAACCAGAGATAGTAGAATTACAGCGATTTTTAAATATGGCTGGTGCAAGGGTCTTTGGTGCAGGGACAGATACTATAATAGTCAATGGGGCTGAAAAATTATCGGGGGTAGTCTACGATTGTCAGTCTGATAGAATAGTTGCCGGAACTTATATGCTAGCAGCAGTTATGACGCTAGGCGACCTGACAGTAGAAAACTGCATAGTAAAACACAATATGCTTTTAATAAACAAACTGCGTGAGGCAGGAGTATCAATAGATATAGAAGACGATTATACAGTGCATGTATGCGCAGATAAACGGATGAAGGAACTGCACTTAATAGAGACAGCCCCATACCCAGGATTCCCGACGGATATGCAATCTCAGATGTGTGCAGCAGCTTCAATAGCGGAAGGTACGAGTATCATAATTGAAAATGTATTTGATAATAGGTTCAAGCATTTAGGAGAACTTACCCGTATGGGAGCAAATATAATGCTTAAGAATAACGTTGCTATTATAAAAGGCGTAAATGACCTATATGGTACAGAAGTAAGGGCTATGGACCTAAGAGGGGCTGCGGCAATGGTATTAGCAGGGCTTGCGGCAAAAGGCCAGACAGTAATTGAGAATATACAACTACTAGATAGGGGATATGAACATCTGGAAAGGGTATTAAATAGCGTAGGCGCGGACATTCAAAGGGTAACTTAAACTAAAAAGGACTTTTAGTAGTGGTAAAACAAAAGAAAAAGAAGAAATTAAAAAAAGGAAGAGGCAGGGCAGCCTTAATAGTACTGGTTTTGATCCTTATCCTAAGCGGAATTACGTTTATAGGATATAAGGTACTTAGAGTTGCAAAAATTGAGGTAACGGGCATTGAGACGGTATCCTCAGATTATGTAGTAGAGCTTTCAAAAATCAACATAGGCGAGCACCTGTTTAAAATAAATAAAAATAAAATTGAAAAAAACATAGAATCAGATCCTTATTTGGAATTTGTATCGCTAGATATTAAATATCCGAATGAAGTGTCAATCAATATAAAAGAAAGGACAGAAGCAGCTGCCGTTAAAGCAGTAAATATGTATATTTACATAGATATAAACGGATATGTCCTTAAAGTAGCCAAAGCAGACGAAGAGAATAGCTTAATAATCATAAACGGGATAGACGTAGCTAAATATGAGATAGGAGATAAGATAAATTTTAGCGATGAATTGAGATTCAACGCAGTTACGGAGATATTATCCGGTATATACGAGGGATCTTTAAACGGCGTGATAACAAGTATTGATTTATCAAATATAAATAATATAGTTTTACAAGAATCAGGTGGGATAAAGATAAAGTTTGGACAATCTGACAATGTAGAGAAAAAAATGCAATGGATTAAAGGCGTTCTTGATAATCTAAGTGAGCAAAGTATAACAAGCGGAACAATAGATGTGTCGACAGGCGAAACTGCATACTATAGTCCAGAAAATGGATAATTTTTGATTTTTATTATTTACAAACATCTGTGACAGATATATAGTATAAGATATATTGGGCTTTTTATAATAGTATACTATATTGGGGAAACATAAATAATGGCAAAAAGCATTGCGGTAATTGAATTCGGCACATCCAAAATTGTTTGTGCTACGGCAAAACGTGACGCTTTTAATGTGTTTTCGGTAGAAACATTTGAACAAACACCATTCAGCGGGATAAAAAACGGCAAGATCGTTAACCTGGATGATACCAAAGAAAAGGTCTTTGAGGTTTTAAAAGAAACAAAAAATGCGGCAAATAAGAAGATACGCGCAGTGTATGTGGGTGTACCTGCTTGTTTTTGCAAAGTGGGGTTTTTCGAAAGTACGGTTGATATTGATAACAATATCGTGACCGCTAAGCACATGGAAGATGCGGTTAACCGTGAGCATAATATGGTTTCAAATGAATATAAGCTTTTATCTGCTATGCCGGTATACTTTAAGCTGGACGACGGGCAGTATTATCTAGACCCTGAAAATATGAGGTCTTCTAAGATGACGGCCGGTGTATCGTATATTGTTGGCGAAAAAAGTGCCCTAAGGCAGATTTATAATATATTTTATGAATTGAACATCGCAGTCGTAAAGATGATTCCGGATTTTTTGGCAGAAGGGCTCTTCATGGTACCGCCTCACTTTAGGGACGAAGTTGCGGCATATGTCAATTGCGGCAAATATGATACTAATGTGTCGATATTATGCGGCGATGCCGTGATAGAGAACCATAACATAAGCATAGGCGGAGAAGATATAACGAGAGATTTATCGAGAGTTTTAAAGATAGATTTAAAAGCTGCAGAAAAATTAAAAAAGCGTTTTACGTTAGGTATGAGCTATTCTGAAAACGATTATGAGTATATAATAGGTGAAGAAGTAATCGGGCGTAGATTTTCTTGTGACTTAATAGAAAAAATTATAGAATCAAGGGTTGAGCAATTGGCAGAAATTATATATAATAAGATAAATAAGTGTGTTCTTCCTGTTTCACGAAAAAATCCAGTTATATTTAGCGGCGGAGGGCTGATTTTAATACGTGGGGTCAAGGAATTCTTGATTAAGAATTTTAATAGAAAGATACATTTGGCAAAATTAAATTATTTGCCATACGATTCTCCGAGTTGTTCTACTATAGCCGGCATGATGCATTATTTGTTTAGCAGTGGTGCTGAGCTCGTTAGAATGAATTCTATAATATTTGCTATAAGAAAAACGCATAAGAAAAATCGATGAGGGGGAAAGCAAATGCCTTTGGAATTTGATATTGAGAATAGCAATTTTGCAAAAATTAGAGTAATAGGTGTAGGCGGCGCCGGAAATAATGCGGTCAACCGTATGATTGATTATGGTGTTAAGGGCGCCGATTTTATTGCAGTAAATACGGACAAGCAGGCACTTTATTTATCAAAGGCTAACAATAAGATACAAGTTGGCGAAAAGCTGACGAAAGGTCTTGGATCTGGAGCAGATCCGGAAATAGGTAAAAGGGCTGCAGAGGAAAGCTACGATGAACTCGCAAGCTCAATGAAAGGTGCAGATCTTATTTTCATTGCAGCCGGCCTTGGAGGCGGAACCGGGACAGGCGCGGCTCCGGTAATTGCAGAATCGCCAAAGAATTAAATATACCTTACAGTAGGCGTTGTAACTATGCCCTTCCTGTTTGAGGGCAAACAGAGAATGATAAGGGCGCAAAAAGGATACCAGAATATGTTTGAAATGGTAGACTCTATTGTAACGATACAAAACGATAAACTGCTGCAGATAGTAAGCAAAGCTACTCCAATGATAGAGGCATTCAGAGTTGCAGACGATGTTTTAAGGCAGGGCATACAAGGCATAACGGACTTGATTGCTAAACCTGCAATGGTCAATTTGGACTTTGCCGATGTCAGAACGGTTATGACGGAACATGGTGTTGCTCATATGGGAATAGGCGTAGGACATGGTGAAAACAAGACTCTAGATGCTGCTAAGCAGGCAATACAAAGCCCGCTACTTGATACAAACATAGAAGGGGCATGCGGAATACTCTTTAACGTAACAGGGGATTCCTCGATAAGCTTAATGGAAGTAGGCGATGCTGCACAATTGATCCAGGAAGCGGCAGACCCTAATGCAAATATCTTCTTTGGCGTGGACACAGATGATTCGCTTGAAGACGAAGTACGTATTACCGTTATAGCAACTGGCTTTGGAGGCGAGAAAAAGCGTGTAGCGAGGGAACAGTTCGGTGGGATACATGCAAGCGATATTATGAATAGAATTAAGAAGACAGATGAAGAAAAAAAGACAAAAATAGACGTTATGCGTCTTTCTGAAGACGATGATTTAGATATACCTTTCTTTTTAAAGGATAGAAGGAAACCAAAAGAATAATAATATCAACGTAAAACACAAAACGACAGGAATGCATTTCCTGTCGTTTTTTTTATTCATTTAAGTGCATTTCTTCAACAAGTTTTACATACATCTATAAATATAATAAATTCATAAGTTTCTTATAAAATCCATGTGAGTGTTACAAATGAAAGTATACATTGAAAAGCTGTTCTTGGATAACATGGTAGCTAACTTTATAATACTTTATTTTTCATCGTGCTGGCTGCGTGTTCCCAAAAAGATTTCAAGGATAATATTGGCGTCGGCCATTGCCGCGCTGGCTGCGTGTTTTGTGTTTACGATAGGTGGGGTATTAAAAGGCATAGTTTTTCGCATCTTTGTTTCGCTTTTGATGTGTTTCACTGCTTTTTACAGGAAAAACGATTTAGCGGTTTTTGCAAAAGGGGTATTTTACACTTATGCAGTCACTCTTGTATTCAACGGGGCCATGCTAACCGTTTTGACACTGTCAGGAGACGACTACTCGCTCTCAGGTGGAGTGATTACAGGGCAGGGATGGGTGTTTAAAGCATTATACGCTCTGGGAGCGGCAACTATTGTCCTGGCAATAGTAAAAAGAAACGGCAAACGGGATAAACTTAATTTTTCGCTGACAAAGACGCTGGAAATTTTTATAGGTGAAAAATGCGTTAATGTGAGCGGTTTTATAGATACCGGTAATACGGCAAAAGAACCTATAACGTCTTTGCCGGCCATCATACTAAGCGTAGAAAAAGTAAAAGACTATATTTCAAAAGAGCTTTACGATGCGGTAAACGACGAAACAGTTTATTCAGATGCACTTTTGGCCGTAAGCGAAAAAATACGCATGGTCCCGTATTCGGTAATAAACGGGCAAAGCGGTATATTGCTTAGCATTTGCCCTAAAAAAATATATTTAATTGAAAAAGGCAAGAAAAAGGAGGTTAAGGCGGTACTTGCTCTTACGCCAAATAAGGGCAAGAAGGATGAGTTGGCAATTATAAATGCAGAAATCATATAGAGTTTTGAGAGGTTAAATCGTATGAAAAAAATTGATTTTATTAAAAGAACAGCCATTATGTTTAGTTTAAAGGTAGTTAGGCTTTATTCGCTATGTAAAAAAATACTCTATATAAATGGAGCAGAAGTACTTCCGCCGCCTTTGACCGCAAAAGAAGAAGAAAAACTTTTAGACAGCCTAAGGGAAGGCAACGATGAAGTCCGCCAGACCCTTATAGAAAAGAACCTGCGCTTGGTCGTATATATTGCACGTAAATTTGAAAATACCGGAGTCGGTGTTGAAGATTTGATTTCGATAGGGACTATTGGCCTTATAAAGGCAGTTAAGACTTTCGATGTAATGAAGAACATAAAGCTGGCAACTTATGCATCCCGGTGTATAGAAAACGAGATACTGATGTATCTGAGGAGGAATGTAAAGATGAAGTTAGAGATTTCATTTGACGAACCCCTCAATGTAGACTGGGATGGGAACGAGCTTCTTTTATCGGATATTCTCGGGACGGAAGTAGACACCGTATATGCACAGATAGAAGGAGGGGTGGAAAAGACCCTTTTAAAAAAGGCAATAGATCAGCTTTCGGAAAGGGAAAGGACCATCATGGTGCTTAGATTCGGTTTAAAGGATGGAATGGAAAAAACACAAAAACAAGTAGCAGATATTTTAGGCATATCTCAATCCTATATTTCAAGGCTGGAAAAACGCATAATTAAAAAATTGCAAAGAGATATCAGGCGAGTTACATAAATTGACATAAAAACAGCAATTAAGGTGGAATAAAAAAAACTCCGATGGCAAAGCTATTTTTAAAAGCAGCCGGAGGAGTATCATGTTGATAAATAAAGTTGAAATATGTGGAGTAGATACAAGTAAATTGCCAGTCTTGAAAGAAGAGAAGATGCGGGAGCTTTTTGTTAAGATAAAGCAGGGCGATAAGGCGGCAAGGGAAGAGTTTATAAGAGGCAATTTGCGTTTGGTATTAAGCGTGATACAGAGGTTTTATAATAAAGGCGAAAATTTAGATGATCTATTTCAGGTGGGGTGTATCGGCCTTATAAAGGCGATAGATAATTTCAAAGTGGAGTTAGACGTACGATTTTCAACGTATGCCGTACCAATGATAATAGGTGAAATCAGAAGGCATTTAAGAGACAACAATTCATTAAGAGTAAGCCGTTCTATAAAGGACACGGCGTACAAAGCACTACAGATAAGAAACGAACTGGTAAACAGGGATTTAAGGGAACCGACAATTGATGAGATAGCAGATAAGATGGAAGTAAAAAGAGAGGAAGTTTCATTCGCTCTGGATGCAATACAAGACCCGGTCTCTCTTTTTGAGCCGGTGTACCATGACAGCGGAGATGCAATATTCGTTATGGACCAAATTAAAGACGAAAGGGCCTCAGACGAAAGCTGGCTTACGGGAATAGCAATAAAGGAAGCCATAAAGAAACTAAATTCCAGAGAAAAAGATATAATAAAGATGCGCTTTTTTAACGGACAGACACAAATGGAAGTTGCAAAGGAAATAGGCATAAGCCAGGCTCAGGTTAGCAGGCTTGAGAAAAACGCACTTAAGCATATAAAGAAATCTTATCAGGAATAAAGAAAAGAGCTGATACCTACTAAATTAACAAGCACCAGCTCTTTTTTTTGCACCCCTTCTCAAAACCCTGATTGGCGTTGATGGAAGGGGCGGGAATTCAAAAAATTCATTATTGATGAATGAATTATAAATCTTTATCCATAATCTGTCAATATATTTTAATTTTTTATATACTTAATAGAAAATTTCGGCATGTTTTTATGTGTTCCGACACGCTTTTTGGTGATGGCCCTCCGGGCACATTGCGGGAGTTTATGCAAGTTTTAAGCTCTATTGCATTAAAGAAATCTTCATTTGCATCCGGGCAAAAACCCTTTATTTCTTCTAATGTAAGGTCGCTTAATGCTTTAGAATTTTTCTCGCAGAAAAGCACCATTTTGCCGATTATTTCATGTGCGTCCCTAAATGGGATACCTTTTTTAACAAAATAGTCTGCTGCATCTGTTGCATTCGTAAAGCCAAGAGATGCACCGCGTTTCATATTGTCTTTTAAGAACTTAGTAGTTAAAAGCATATCGTTAAAAACGAGCAAGCAGGATGAAACGGTGTCGCAGGCATCGAATACGCCTTCCTTGTCTTCCTGCATGTCCTTATTATAGGCAAGAGGGAGAGCCTTCATAACTGTTAGGAGCCCGACAAGCGAGCCGTAAACACGGCCTGTTTTTCCGCGGATGAGTTCTGCCATGTCCGGGTTTTTCTTCTGCGGCATGATACTTGACCCAGTTGAATAAGCGTCGTCTATTGATATATACGAAAACTCGTTCGTAGACCAAATGATAAGCTCCTCGCAAAAGCGTGATAAATGCATCATGACTATAGATGCACAGGATAAAAATTCTATCAAATAGTCCCTGTCGCTTACTGCATCGATACTGTTCTTGGTTATGTCTGAAAAAGCAAGTTCTTTTGCTACCATATCCCTGTTAAGGGGATACGTGGTTGCACAAAGAGCGCCTGAACCAAGCGGCATATAGTCCGTACGTTTTAAACAGTCTTCTAAACGTTCAAAATCGCGCTTGAACATCTCAAAGTAGGCTAGCATATAATGCGCAAGCGTAGTAGGCTGAGCTTTTTGCAGGTGTGTATATGCGCTCATTACAGTGTCTTTATTATTTTCTGCAATGTCGACAAGTGTGGTCAGTAGATTTTTAATTAAACTTTTGGTTTCTTTAATCTGCCCTTTCATATACATGTGCATGTCAAGAGCGACCTGGTCGTTCCTGCTACGCCCGGTATGCAGTTTCTTGCCCACGTCTCCTATGCGGCTTATCAGTATCTTTTCTATATTCATATGTATGTCTTCATCCTGGACGCTGAATGTAATTTTATTGTCTTTAATATCAGCTAAAATGCCCTTTAGCGTCTTGACTATCAGCTCCGCATCATATTTAGGGATTATTCCGCATTTTCCAAGCATAGCCGCGTGGGCGATACTCCCCAAAATGTCTTCTTTATATAGCCTTGAGTCAAATGATATTGAGGAGTGAAAACTTTCAGCTTTTTTATCGGTCGCCTTATTAAAGCGCCCGCCCCATAATTTTGACATAGTTATTTCCCTGCCTTTTGTTTCATTAAAGCGTTGACCTTGAGCGGCAGACCATAAAGGTTAATAAAGCCTTCTGCATCTTTTTGGTTATAAACCTCATCTTCACCGAATGTCGCAAAGTCTTCGCTGTATAGCGAATAAGGTGATTTAATGCCAGCCGGTTTTGTACTCCCTTTATAGCATTTCATGCGTACTGTACCGGTGACATTTTCCTGTGTTTTATCAACGAAAGCGCTGAGAGCCTCACGCAGAGGCGAGTACCAAAGCCCGTTATACACAAGCTCTGAAAATTTTATAGCAACTAACTGCTTATAATGGAAGGTGTCGCGGTCTAATGTTATGCTTTCAAGAGCGCTGTGCGCCTCCATTAAAATAGTTCCGCCCGGAGTTTCATACACCCCGCGGGATTTCATTCCTACCAAGCGGTTTTCTACCATGTCGACAATGCCCACGCCGTGTTTGGCGCCTAATTTATTCAATTCATCTATCAAAGCAAGAGGATCCATCTTTTTGCCGTTTAAACCGACGGGTATGCCCTTTTCAAAGTTGACTTCTACATATTCGGGTTTATCGGGCGCCTCTTCAGGGGCGTTGCATATCAAATATAAATCGTCTTTTGGTTCGTTCCATGGGTCTTCCAAGTCTCCACCTTCGTGGCTTAGATGCCATAAGTTACGGTCCATACTATAGGGGCGCTTTTTGGTTACAGGTACGTCTATCCCACGCTTTTTTGCATAATCTATAGCTTGGTCGCGGGAGCGTATGTCCCATTCGCGCCATGGAGCTATTATTTTCATTTCAGGGCTTAGCGCCTTAATTGTAAATTCAAAACGGACCTGGTCGTTCCCTTTGCCTGTTGCACCGTGGGCGATAGCGTCTGCACCTTCTGCTTTTGCTATTTCAACAAGGCGTTTTGCTATTATAGGGCGTGCAAAAGAGGTGCCTAAAAGGTATTTCCCTTCGTAAACTGCGCCTGCCTTTACCGTTGGGAAGATAAAATCCTCTACAAATTCCTTTTTTAAATCTTCTATATAGATTTTCAAGGCGCCTGTTTTTATCGCCTTTTCGTTTAACGGCTCGAGTTCTTCACCTTGTCCTACATCTGCCGCCATAGCGATAACTTCACAGCCGTAGTTTTCTTTTAGCCATGGTATGATAATGGAAGTATCAAGACCTCCGGAATAAGCAAGTACAACTTTTTTAATAGACATATAAAATCCCTCCTAAAACATATAAAACGCACATATCTTAATTATAAATAATTATACATATATTTGAATAATTATGCAATAGTTTTTTTCAAAAAAAGCTAAAAAAATTGACAATGCATGATAAAAAATATATATTCATTATATGGAAGCAGGTAAAAAAATCCGAATTTTGGGAATAGACCCGGGGCTTGCCACAATGGGGTATGGCGTGGTAGACTTATGCGCCTCAAAACTTAAGATGGTAGACTTTGGAGCAGTGTATACAGACGCATCACTGCAGCTGCCGGAAAGGCTAAACATGATCTTTGAAGGCGTAACGCAGCTTATTGAATGCTTTAATCCGGATACCATTGCAATAGAGGAGCTGTTTTTTAACAAGAACGTAAAAACGGCCTTAACCGTTGGACATGCAAGGGGAGTAGCGATAGCAGCTGCATACCGTAAAAACAAAGAGCTTTTTGAGTATACTCCGCTTCAGATAAAGCAGTCTGTCGTTGGATATGGAAGGGCGGAGAAAGAGCAGGTACAGATGATGGTTAAGACTATACTTTCATTAAATTGTATACCTAAACCAGATGATGCGGCAGATGCTCTCGCTGTTTCGATATGCCATGCACATAGCTTTAAATTCAAAGCCGAATTTAAAATAGTTTAATAAAATTTTTATACAAGGAAAATAAGATTTATGTATGAATATATCTATGGAAAAGTTGCTGAAAAGTCTTTAAACTACGTAGTAATAGACGTAAACGGCGTAGGTTATAAGATAAATACCAACGTATTTTCCATAAACGGTATAAAAGAAGACACTGCAAAATTTTTTGTATATCTTCATGTGAGGGAAGAAGAGCAGACCTTATACGGCTTTTTGACTCAGGAAGAGCGCAATATGTTTTTACGCCTTATCGCCATATCCGGAATAGGGCCTAAAGTTGCCCTTGCGATACTTTCTACTATGACTGTGTCCGAAACTGCGACGGCGATAATTACTTCTAATGTAAAGGCTTTTTCATCTGTCTCAGGCGTTGGGGTAAAAACTGCTCAGAGGATAATACTGGAGTTAAAAGAGCGCATACAAAAATCCGAAGAGGCAGAAGGATTATTGCTTAACGGCAATAAGGCTCAAACCGGGGCTGTCAGCGAAGCGGTCAGTGCACTTATGTCTCTTGGATATAGCAAAGCACAGGCATTACGTGCAGTAAACTCAGTAGCTAAAGAATCTTTGAGCTTAGAAGAACTTATTGTCACGGCACTTAAAAGCATGGAGTAATATAAGGAGTATTTAATGGAAGACAATAGATTTGTTTCCGCCAATGAGATGGCAGACGAAGAGAAAAAAATTGAATTTAGTTTGCGCCCGCATAATTTAGATGAATTTATCGGGCAAAATAAAGTCAAAGAAAATATGAGGATATATATAGAGGCAGCGCTTAAAAGAAAAGAGGCCTTAGACCATATTTTATTGTTTGGGCCTCCGGGCCTTGGAAAAACCACCCTTGCTTATATAGTTGCAAACCAGTTGGGAGCAAGGTTAAACATTACGTCCGGACCGGCCATCGAACATGCAGGAGACTTGGCGGCTATCTTAACTAACTTAAGCGAAGGCGATGTGCTTTTTATAGACGAGATACATAGGATGAGCCATACGGTAGAAGAGGTGCTTTATTCAGCGATGGAAGATTATGCACTTGACATAATCATCGGCAAAGGCCCGTCTGCAAGGTCTATAAGGATAGATCTTCCCAGGTTCACACTGATAGGTGCTACAACGAGGGCGGGGCTGCTTTCTTCTCCGTTAAGGGACAGGTTTGGGATAATAAACAGGATGGAGCTTTATGAAACAGAAGATTTGGAAAAGATAGTAAAGCGTTCTGCCAGTATCCTAGATATACAAATAGATGAAAACGGTGCAAAGGAGATAGCGAGAAGGTCCAGAGGAACACCGCGTATAGCGAACCGTTTTATCAGAAGAGTAAGAGACTTTGCACAGGTAAAGGCAGACGGTATTATAACGCAAAAGGTCGCGGACCAGGGCTTAAAGCTCTTAGAAGTCGATGAGCTTGGGCTTGACGGGGTAGACAGAAGGCTGCTTCTCTCTATAATAGAAAAGTACGCCGGAGGCCCGGTTGGTTTAGATACCATAGCCGCATCGACAGGAGAAGAAGCGGTTACTATAGAAGACGTATACGAACCTTACTTGCTGCAATTAGGATTTTTAAATAGAACACCGAGAGGAAGAATGGTTACGCCGCTTGCATACAGGCATTTGGGAATAGAGATTCCCGGAGAACAAGCGGAGCAGACAAAACTGTTTTAGACATATTAAATGCAAACAAAAGATTTTTATTATGAACTACCTAAAAATTTAATAGCGCAGACCCCTATGGAAAAAAGAGATAACTCAAGATTAATGGTTTTAAACAGGGAAACCAAAGAGATTTCTGATAAAATTTTTTATAATATCGTCGATTATATAAACGAAGGTGACGGCCTTGTCGTCAATAACACTAAGGTTATTGCTGCAAGGCTTTTTGGCAGAAAAAACGCCGGGCAAGCTATGATAGAGGTGTTTTTATTAAAAAGGCTATCACTTGATTTGTGGGAAGTACTGCTAAAGCCGGGCAAGAAACTGCATATCGGAGACAAGGTAGTCTTTAGGGAAGACGTCTTTGCTGAGCTTATAGGGAAAAACGAAGACGGGACTGCAAAAGTCAAGTTTTACTATGAAGGGGTATTTGAAAATATCTTAGATGAACTTGGGCAGACACCTCTTCCACCGTATATAACCCAACAGCTAAGTGATAAATCCAGATACCAGACGGTCTACGCAAAGGTGGAAGGGTCCTGTGCGGCGCCTACTGCCGGATTTCACTTTACAAACGGGCTTTTAGATAAATTGAAAGACAAAGGCGTTATTATCCTGCCTGTTTTACTGCATGTGGGGCTTGGAACATTCAGGCCGGTAAAAGAAAAGAATATTAAAGACCATAAGATGCACGAGGAATACTACTGCGTAAGTGAAGATACAGCAAGAAAGTATAATGATATAAAAAACTTAGGGAAAAAGATATTTGCGGTAGGCACCACATCGGTCAGGACACTTGAAACGGTGGCAGATGAAAACGGGATGCTCAAGGAAGCGCAGGGCAACACCGGGATATTTATTTATCCGGGATATAAGTTTAAAACTGTAGACCATATAATAACGAACTTCCATATACCGGAATCAACGCTGCTTATGTTGGTAAGTGCATTTGCAGGGAAAGACTTTATCTTAAAAGCATATGACGAGGCAGTAAAAAAGGAATACCGTTTCTTTAGCTTTGGGGATGCTATGCTTATATTGTGAGAGGGAAATTTTTAATATGTTTGAATACGAAGTTAAAGTAAAATCCTCAAAAAATGCATCTAGGATTGGCACTTTCAAAACTCCGCACGGAGAGATAGAAACACCGGTATTTATGCCGGTCGGCACGCAGGCGACTGTCAAAGCCTTGACTCCAAAGCAAATAGAGGATACAGGCGCGCAGATTATACTTGCAAACACATACCATTTATACCTGCGCCCGGGAAGCGATGTTATAAAAGAAGCAGGCGGGCTTCATAAGTTCATGGGATGGGACAAGCCAATTCTAACGGACAGCGGCGGGTTCCAGATATTCAGCTTAGGCGCGCTTAGAAAATTATCAGAAGACGGTGCAGAGTTTTCTTCGCATATAGACGGATCGAAGCATTTTTTAACACCCGAAAAGGCAATTGCCATTGAAGAAGACTTGGGTGCGGACATCATAATGGCATTTGACGAGTGCAGCGGATACCCAAACGATAAAAATACAGTTGAAAATGCAATGCTAAGAACACACCGCTGGGCGAAGAGGTGCAAAGATGCGCATACAAGGGAAGACCAGGCGCTATTTGGCATAGTACAAGGCGGAATGTATACTGACTTAAGGAAGATAAGCGCAAATGAAATTGCAAAGATGGGCTTTTTAGGAAACGCCATAGGCGGATTGAGCGTTGGCGAACCAAAGGAACTGATGTATGAGATGCTTGACGCGACTGTTCCAATACTTCCGAAAGGAAAGCCCAGGTATTTGATGGGCGTAGGCAGCCCAGACTGCCTTTTTGAAGGAATAATGCGCGGCATAGATATGTTCGATTGCGTACTTCAGACGCGTATGGGGCGAAACGGCACGGCGCTTACAAGCTCCGGGCCTCTAACGGTCAGGAATGCCGAATTTACAAGGGATTATTCCAAATTAGATGAGGAGTGCGATTGTTATACCTGCCGTAACTTTTCAAAGGCATACTTAAGGCATTTAATTAACGTAAATGAAATACTTGCATGCACGCTTTTATCAATACACAACATCGCGTTCTCAATGAACTTGATGGAAAAGATAAAAAAGGCAATAAAAGAAGATACTTTAGAACAGGAAAGAAAAAACTTTTACGAAAAATATTATGGGAAAGACTAATCATATTCCCTTAGGCTATAATTCAACATAAAAGGAGAATTATCATGGGCTGTAAGTACTCCGTAGTTGTTCCGGCTTTTAATGAGGAAGAAGTCATCGAAATGTCTTATGAAAGGCTTAGCGATGTCATGAAGGAAATTGGTGATTATGAAATAATATTTATAAACGACGGCAGCCGGGACAATACTTTTAATATTTTAAAATCTATAGCAAAAGAAGACAAGGCTGTAAAGGTTTTAAGTTTTTCGCGTAATTTCGGCCATCAAGAGGCGGTTTCTGCAGGGCTTGAATATGCCTCCGGTGATGCAGTTATCATAATAGACGCAGACCTGCAAGATCCACCGGAAGCCATACCACATATGATTAAAATGTGGCAAAAAGGCACGGACATTGTCTATGGCAAAAGGGAAAAGCGGAAGGGAGAGACTTTTTTAAAGAAGTTTACGGCCTGGGGGTTTTACCGATTCTTAAATGCCCTGGGCGCACAGAAGATTCCGCGCGATACAGGAGATTTTAGGCTTATAGACAGAAAAGTTGTAAATCAACTTAAAAACATGCCGGAAAAAAACAGGTTTTTGCGTGGTATGTCCGCATGGACCGGGTTCTCACAAGAACCGTATATATATGTACGGGATGAGCGGGCAGCGGGGAAGACGAAGTATAATTTAAAGAAGATGGCTAAACTCGCAGGGGACGGCATAACCTCATTTTCCAACCGGCCGCTTAAGATACCTATAGTAACAGGTTGTATAATGATGCCTTTATCGCTTGCGTATCTGATTGTCTCAATAGTGCTTAATGCCGTAAATATTTGGGATAGTATGCATATTATTTTTTCAGTATTATTTTTAATGGTATCTTTAATTTTCATATTTTTGGGAATTATGGGCATTTATATAGGTAGGATATTTGACGAAGTAAAAGGAAGGCCAACTTATATAATTGATGAGCTTATAAATATATAGTAATTTTAGATTCAAGGAAATGGAGGAAGCAAATGGTAGATAAAAGGCTTGAAAAACTCGCAGACACGATAATAAATTATTCATGTGCTGTAAAAAAGGGAGAAAGAATCTTAATAGAGATATTCGATTGCAACATGGAGGTGGCAAAACAGCTTGTAAAAAAGGCTTACGAAGCTGGTGGCATACCTTTTGTTTCGATAAATGATCAGGAAGTTTCAAGAGCTCTTATGATGGGAGCTACCAAAGAACAGATAGAGTATATGACCAAGTGGGATTCGCTTAGGATGCAGGATATGCAGGCATATGTTGCAATACGTGGCAGTAATAATATTTCAGAAATGTCCGATGTGCCTCTTGAAAACATGGAGATGTATAGGAAGATATATTCAAAGCAGGTACATACGGATTTAAGGGTCAAAAAGACCAAATGGGTGGTCTTACGGTATCCTAACCATTCTATGGCACAGCTCGCAGATATGAGCACAGAAGCTTTCGAAGATCTTTATTTTAATGTATGCACGCTTGATTATTCTAAGATGGACAAAGCTATGGACCCTCTTAAAAAGAGAATGGAAAATGCAGACAGAGTGAGAATAAACGGAAAAGGCACAGACCTTGAGTTTTCTATAAAAGGCATAGACGCAAAAAAATGTACGGGTAACATGAACATACCAGACGGTGAAATATATACTGCTCCGGTAAAAGACAGTGTCAATGGATATATTACATATAACACGCCGTCTATACATCAGGGATTTAAGTTTGAAGATATATATTTTAAGTTTGAAAACGGTAAAATCGTAGAGGCAAAGGCAAATGATACAAAGCGTATAAATTCAATACTTAATACAGATGAAGGTGCAAGGTATATAGGTGAGTTTTCATTTGGTGTAAATCCTTATATATTAAAACCGATGTACGATACGCTGTTTGATGAAAAAATAGCTGGGTCTATACACTTTACACCGGGTGCATCTTATGACGACGCGGACAATGGGAATAGGAGCGCAGTACATTGGGATTTGGTTTATATACAGCGCCCGGAATATGGCGGCGGAGAAATTTGGTTCGATGATGAGTTGATAAGAAAGGATGGAGTTTTTGTGCCAGATGATTTAAAGGGCTTAAATATTGAAAATTTGAAGTAGTATTATTGCATATTTTTAAAAATTAGCTTGAAAAAAGACGTCGTTTGGTATATAAATAAAAGAGATAGGCAAAAAGCCTAAAAATGTTTGTATTTTATATTTGGAGGTATTATTTATGGCTGTTAAAATGGGAATCAATGGATTCGGCCGAATCGGGAGGTTGGTTTTTCGTGCCGCAATCGCAAACGACAATGTAGAGATAATGGGGATAAACGACCCGTTTATTGATCCGGTATACATGGTATACATGATTAAATACGATACAGTCCACGGCAGATTTAAAGGTACGCTTGAGGCTGCCGACAATGCTATTATAGTAAATGGTAAAAAAATTACGGTATATAACTCCATGAATCCTGCAGAAATACCTTGGAAGGATTGCGGAGCACAGTATGTTGTGGAATCATCCGGAGTATTTACGGCTACGGAAAAAGCAAAGGCTCATTTAGAAGGAGGAGCAAAGAAAGTTATAATTTCTGCTCCATCATCGGATGCTCCTATGTTTGTTATGGGTGTTAACAACGACAAATACACTTCAGACATGCAGGTAGTTTCAAACGCTTCGTGCACCACTAACTGCCTTGCACCTTTAGCTAAGGTTATAAACGATAATTTTGGCATAGTAGAAGGTTTAATGACGACAGTCCATTCTATGACAGCTACACAAAAGACAGTAGACGGTCCTTCAAAGAGAGACTGGAGAGGCGGCAGATCTGCAAGCCAGAATACTATCCCTAGTTCAACAGGCGCTGCAAAGGCAGTTGGCAAAGTTATTCCTGAACTTAACGGAAAACTTACAGGTATGGCATTCAGGGTTGGCACACCGGATGTTTCAGTTGTAGATTTAACTGCTAAACTCGCAAAACCAACTACATATGAAGACATAAAAGCCGCTGTTAAAAAGGCTTCTAAAGGCGAGCTTAAAGGTATCCTCGGATATACAGAAGATGCAGTGGTTTCGTCAGACTTTATAGGAGACCCAAGAACATCTATATTTGATGCAGGCGCAGGCATAATGTTAAACGAAACATTTGTTAAGTTGGTCTCATGGTACGACAATGAGTGGGGCTATTCAAACAAAGTCGTCAACTTAATTGAATATATGGCAAAAGTAGACGCTAAATAAGAAAATATTTAAAATTTAAAACAGCCGGTTTAACCGGCTGTTTTTGTATATAAAAATTTAACCGTTATTTTTTTATCCTTAAGCGCTCGAGTAAACTAAAATCTGGTTTTACGTTTATAGTCTTATAAGATTGATATAAGACCATTCCCGGCCGGGCACCGGAAGCTTTCCATACGTTTTTTTTGGCAGTATAGTCTACAGATGCCTTATCCGAATTTTTCTGGCGTGAAAGAGCTGCGGCTATTACTGCTGCCTCTAAAATAGTATTATTAGGCACCTCTTTATTCCCAGATTTTATAAGAACGTGGGCTCCGGGTCCTTTTGCATGAAGCCAAATATCTGACGGGGTAGACAGCCTAAGTGTAACGTAATCGTTTTGCCTGTTATTGCGCCCAGCATATATTTTAAACCCATCAGAGGATAAAAATGAGGCAGGGGCCGATACCTGTTCCTTTGGCTTAGCATTTTTTCTGCCTTTTTCCTGAGCCTTTTTCTCCGGTATAAAACCTTCCTTTATAAGGTCTGAAAGGATTTCTTCAAGTTCATCAAGAGTATCTACGTTGTCTACCGAAGTATCTACGTCAAGTAAAAAATCAAGCTCTGACGCAGCTTCATCCATATGCTTTTTAGATAACGTACCTGCAGTTTTTAATTTGTTGTATTTTTTATAATATTGCTGGACGTTTTTTTGAGGAGTCATAGTAACGTTTAGAGGGATTTTTACATCCTTCATATCATCGTAGTAGTTTTGAACGGTGACAGAAGGCATACCGCGCTCTATTCTAAAAATATTTGCTGTTATTAAGTCCGCATATTCTTTATACGTAAGAGCGTTTTTAGAGTCTTCATAAGTTTGCGAATGAATGCCTAAAAGCTTCTGAGTTTTTTCTATGCTCTTTTTAAGATGTTTTTTTATATATTGTTTTTTAACCGATATAGCCTTTTTCAGCTCTTTGTCGTGGAAAAACGTATCGAGCATTTCGTTAGCGCTGTCAAATTGATTGGCCATATCTTGCCCTGTTGGAAGGGACGTAAATGTCTTTAAGGAATCAACCGGAGAGGTACATATATAGGTTTTTACGCCGCCTTTTTTAAGCTTCTTAAAAAAAGATACTAGATCGTCGGCCAGTTTTTCTTCCTGTTCTTTGTTTATATTGCTTTCATAAAAATTAATTCCTATGCTGCTGCTTAAAAGAGCCTCGGCACTTGCGGGAGAAATGCCCTGCAGATTTAAAGATATGTGCTTAGAAAGGCTTTTTACGCCGCGGGAGGTTATTATATCTAAAAAATCTCCTTTTGACATTAAAAACGGGTCTGCTTTTTGCTGCGGTGGCAGTTCGTAAGTAAGGCCGGGCAGCATCTGGCGGACGCGGCTTGTGTCGAATGTTACGTGCTTTAGACAAGAGAGGACTTTCAAGTTTTCATCCGTTATTATAAGGTTGCTATATTTACCCATTAATTCGACAATCAAATTTAAATTTCTGTATTCATATAGCTCATCTCGTGCAAGTATCTTAAAGGTCACTATCCTTTCCAGCCCGGATTGCTCTATATCTAAAATAGTTGCTCCGATTAGATGTTTTCTTAAATACATGCAAAAAGAATAGGGAGTTTTAGGATATTTTGCTTGAAAACGGCTTAAGTTGATTCTAAAGTCATTTGCGTTAGTGGATATAATTAGGCGGTTGGCTTCGTCGCTTATGCGCAAGAAAAAATGGACTTCATCCCACCTGGGCTGAAAAATCTTGTCTATTTTTGCATCTTTAATTTTATCTTTTAATTCATTAACCGCCAAAAAAAGAGTAATTCCGTCAAGTGCCATTTATTGTTTTTAAACCCGCCTTTAAAAAAACTATATTTGTATTATAAACGTAAAAATAACGCTTTTAAAGTAGAATTCTTAAATATTTTACCTAAAAGTTGTATAAAAACAAAATAAAGCTAAACAATATAATCTATATAAATCTTGAGGTGCGTAAATTGAAACGGAAAGTTTTTAAAAAAATAACAGGAATATTATTTTCATTAATCATCTTAACAGTATACATGCTGCCCGGTGTTCAAAGCGTATTATCTTTGCCAAACGAAATATATATACCAGACGGGTCAGAGAAGGTATTTGAATTTAACCTGCCTGTAAACGTAGAGATTTCGGGAGATAGTGTCGGAGTACTTGAGATAAACGGCACATCGCTTAAAGAACAAAACGAATATAGCTTAAACGAACCGCTAACCATCACAGCACAGGCAGAATCTTCTGCCGACATATCGCTTTCACTTTTTGGTTTAATCAAATTAAAGGACATAAAGATAGTTACAAGCGAAAGCAAGAGCATAATTCCAGGCGGGATAGCTATAGGAGTAGCGCTTTATACCCAAGGTGCGGTAGTCGTCGGCATGTCTAATATAAATGATATGGATGGAGATTCAGTTAATCCTGCTAAAAGCGCGGGGCTTTTGACCGGAGACGTTATAACTGAAGTGAATGGTACTGAAGTAGAAGATTCAGATCAATTGTCCGAGCTCATAGGGGAGCTTAACGGTGAGGCGATAAAAATGACTGTAACTAGGGAGTCTGGCCAAAAAGTTATTACGGTAAAACCCGTTAAGGACTCAAGCGATGGGAAATACAGGATAGGGGTGTGGGTCCGTGACAGCACTGCAGGCGTTGGAACGCTTACATACTATGACCCGGGTAATAACACTTTTGGCGGCCTAGGACATGCAATAACAGATGTCGATACTGGCATGCTCTTAACTGTCAAACAGGGTGAAATAGTTAGGTCGAGGATAGTAGGCGTGACAAAAGGTGAGGAAGGAGTGCCAGGAGAATTACATGGGACATTTAATTTGGCTGAAGAAAAACTGGGCAAAATAATTAGTAATACAGAATTTGGAATTTATGGGCAGGCTTATGATACAATAGAAAATGAACTATACAATACTCCCGTTTTAGTTGCGACTCACGATGAAGTTGAAACAGGCCCGGCAACAATACTTTGTTCTATTGACGATAATGGTATACAGGAATATTCATGCGAGATAATAAAGGTCAACCAGCAGAGTGTTCCGTCGCAAAAAGGTATTGTAATTGAAGTTACGGACAGCAGATTGATAGAAAAAACAGGCGGTATTGTGCAGGGTATGAGCGGCAGCCCTATTTTGCAAAATGGCAAGATAATAGGGGCAGTTACCCACGTTTTTATCAACGATCCGCTTAAAGGTTATGGAATGTTTATAGAGTGGATGCTAGGAATATCATCATAGTGATAATTGCTAGACAACATTATTCTTTTAGTGATATAATTGTGAACGTGAGATACAATTACATAATGAGGAGATGGAGAAGAGACGTGAGTGGGACTTACAAGGTTGTTATAACAGACAATAGCTCTGATTGCGCTAGAAAGATAAGAGACACACTATCGAAAAATAAGAGCATTAATGTAGTAGGACTTGCTTCTGATGGTAAAAGCGCCATTGATATCATTTCAAAAGAAAATCCTGATCTGCTGATACTTGACATGCTCTTACCCAATTACGATGGTTTTGAAGTACTGGAAAAAGTAAGGAACAAACTAGCATATAATAGGGCAAAAGTGATAATCACATCTGCACTGAATATAGACTTTATAATGAAAAAGTGTGAGGAGGCAGAGGTGGATTATTTCTTTCTAAAACCCTTAAAGTTGGATCTATTAGAAAGGCGTGTAATCGAGATCCTTGAAGAATGTGATGAGTATACGAAAGATGAAAGTTTTGAAAATTATACGAATACAAGCATAAAAGAACGTTCTTCCCAAAAGAAAAAATCACAGGTTGTAAACATACTCTCTCAATTGAATTTTAAAACTACACTTTTAGGCTATGAATATCTAAAGACTGCACTGTCACTTACGTTATCGGACAGGAGCTATATCTATAACATGACGACAAAACTTTATCCGATAATTGCTGAAAAATATTTAACTACAATTTTTAATGTAGAAAGGAACATAAGGCATGCAATAGAAGTAGCATGGAGCAGAAGTAACATAAACGTAATAGACGAAATGTTTGGATATACAGTTGATGTTAACAGAGGAAAACCCACAAATAAAGAGTTTATAGCTATGATAACAGATAAAATAATAATAGAAAATCAGATAGTGGAATAATAATTTTGATAAACATATTAAAATCATATAATACAAATGGTTTGCATATCTTTAAGACGAATATATATCTAGGGGCAAAGGCGTTTGTATTATATTTTTTTTCGAAAAATAAAAGAAGAAATATTAAGCAATAAACTGCTCTTTACCTTGGTGGCATTTGTTGGACTAACAGGTGTGGCAGCCGGCGTATTCACGGTATTTGGTTTTGACCAGTGGTTAAAGGAACAAATAATAGAAAACATTTCAAATATCATATCGAATTCTAGCTGAATTAAGCCTGAATATACTTACTATATTGCTATACGCGGTATTTAACGACGTATTTTTTTCTGGCACTTTTAATTTCATCTTTAAATCCATTTTTAATTCCAGTTGGCTTTATTTCGTTTTTAATTAGAGGGTTTTATATAGGCCTTGCATTTGCTATAATATTAATAAGCTGTAAATGGTTTTTAATAGCCGAAGTATTGATTTTTGTTATAATATTTTTTACGTTTATAGTACTTACGGCAAGATGCGCAAATATGGGGCTGATTAGGTTTAAAAACCCAGTAAAGAATAAAAAAATATTTGTTTGCTTAGGTCAGCATTTAAAAGCCATGATGCCGGTTATTATTTTTACGGTTTTTATAAATATCATAAATGTGATGCTGGTATATCTTACTATAAAAGTATTTTATTAAGAGGGAAAAGCGATGTCAAAAGTAGTATTAATAGTTTTAGATAGTGTAGGAATAGGCGCACAAAAAGATGCGGTAGAATATGGAGATTTAGGCGCAGATACTCTGGGGCATTTATTTGAAAAGGTTAAGGGTGTTTCTATCCCTAACCTTATTAATTTGGGACTTGGGAACATAGACGGAGTAAATATACCCTATAAGTCGGACAAGCCTCTTGGGGCATACGGAAAGAGCGCCGAGAAAATAAATGCCAAGGATACGACGGGTGGCCACTGGGAAATAGCCGGGCTTACTTTAAAAAAACCTTTTCCGGTCTATCCTAACGGCTTTCCCAAAGATGTCGTATCAGCGCTTGAAAAAGCATTTGGGAGAAAGATACTCGGTAATTATGCTGCATCAGGAACTGAGATTATAAAGATACTGGGAGAAGAGCACACAAAGACGGGGTACCCTATAGTTTATACTTCGGCGGACAGTGTGCTTCAGATAGCTGCAAATGAGGAAGTAATACCTCTTGAAGAACTATATGGCATGTGCAAAAAAGCAAGGCAGATAATGACGGGCGAGCATGCCGTTGGAAGAGTCATAGCCCGGCCGTTCATAGTTAAGGACGGGAAGCCGGAGAGGACAAAAAACAGGCGGGATTTTTCGCTGGAACCGCCGGGTAAAACTATGCTCGATATCCTGTATGAAAACGGATATGAGGTTATTGGGATAGGAAAAATAGAGGATATCTTTGCTAAACGCGGAATAACCAAGTCAATTCATACAACTGATAATAAATCCGGAACGGATACTACAATACAGCAAATGGAGCAAGAAGGAAGCGGGCTTATATTTACCAATCTTGTAGATTTTGACATGCTGTATGGGCATAGGAACAACGCCTGCGGTTATGCAAATGCTTTAATGGATTTTGATAAAAGGCTTCCGGAGATAATGAATGCACTAAACAATGATGATATACTGATTATAACAGCAGATCATGGCTGCGACCCTACAACCAGCAGCACAGACCACAGCAGGGAGTATATCCCGATACTTGTTTACGGGAGAAAAGTTAGCCCTGGGGTTAACTTAGGTATAAGAAGCACATTTGCGGACATATCTGCTACAATACTTGAATTTTTCAATTTGCCTACGACAGGTGAGGGCACTTCGTTTTTAAGGCAGATTTTAAAGGGGAAAAATAAATGACAAGAGAAAGAATATTAAGCGCGTATGAATATTTAAAAAGTATAATTAAGGTAAAACCTGATGTTGCGATAATTTTAGGCTCTGGCCTTAACTCTTATGCAGACACTGTGAAAGACGCAAAAATAACTAACTACAGTGACATACCGGGATTTCCGGTATCTACTGCGCCCGGGCATAAAGGCCGGCTCATATTCGGTAATATTGAAGGAAAGAACGTAGTATTGATGCAGGGCAGGTTCCACTGCTATGAGGGGTATAGCGCGGAAGAAACTGTTATCCCTATAAGGGCTTTTATAAAACTTGGCGTTAAAAGCATAATAATAACAAATGCTGCCGGAGGGATAAACGAAAATTTTAACCCGGGGGATTTGGTATTGGTTAAGGACCATATAAACTTTACATCCCTAACGCCGCTTAGAGGAAAGAATATGGACGAGTTCGGCGAGCGTTTTCCGGATATGACATTTGCTTACGACAGGGAGTATATGGATTTGTTTGTTAAAAAGGCAAAAGAGGAGAACGTAGTATTAAAGCAAGGTGTTTATGCCATGATGCTGGGGCCTTCATATGAGACACCCGCTGAAATACGGGCGCTTAGGACTTTGGGAGCAGATTTAGTGGGTATGTCTACCGTACCGGAGGTAATAGCTGCAGCTCATGCAAAGGTAAGGGTAGCCGTTATATCTTGCGTGACGAATATGGCAGCGGGCATTTTGGATAAGCCGCTTACGCATGAAGAGGTTATTAAGACGGGCAAACAAGTTTCCCTTGATATGTATAAGTTATTCAATGTTTTTTTAAAAGATATATAGTAATTTAAAGAAAGGGCCGTTTAAGGCCTCTTTTTTTATTTATAAAAGGTATTTTTTAAGCATATATATTTATAAAAATATCTTTTGGAGTGTTTTATATGAAAAAACCTATTTGTGTTTTATTTGTAATAATATTTTTAGTAGTTTTCATAGGTAAAAGTGCATATGCCGCCGAAGATGAGCAAGTAATAAGCACTGTGGATGAGGCGCCGGTTGAGATGCAAAGCGAGGCATATATTCTGATAGAAGCTTCAAGTGGGAAAGTATTGTTTCAGAAAAACGCAGAAGTGGCCATGCCTTGTGCAAACGTTATTAAGACGTATTTTATACTGATGTTTTTGCAGGCTATTGACGAAGGCGATGTGACAGCCGACGATGAAGTCACTATAAGCGAGCATGCGGCGGGTATAGGCGGTTCTACTGTATTTTTAGAAAAAGGGGAGACTTGTAAAGTAGGAGACCTGCTTCACGCAGCCATAATAAATTCTGCCAATGATGCCATAGTAGCGCTTGCCGAAAAGCTATACGGAGGGGAAGACGCCTTTATAAAAGTTTTAAATGACAAAGCAAGTGAACTTGGGCTTACCGGTACTCATATAGTGAATCTGACCGGAAATGATGTAGACGGGCAAACTACGACAGCGGCGGACATGGCGAAGATATCAAGTATGCTTGTTAAATATTCACTGTTCTTTAAATCCAGTACGACTTGGCTGGATACGTTTACACATGAAGACGACCGTATAACCCAGATAGTCAATTTAAACAAGATGATAAGGAATTACGAAGGCTGTGACGGGATAAAGACCGGCTTTTCATCAACGGCTGGGCAGTGCCTTGCATCTACGGCAAAGAAGGGAAACACTAGATATATTTACGTAGGGCTAAATGCACCGGATTCAACTTCAAGATATGACGACGCTAAAAATGCATTCAACTATGCCTTTGCAAATTACTCTCTTAAGACAATTGTAACTGAAAACCAGATAATCAAAAAAAATGTCTCAGTATTTGGAGGCTCAAAGGACATATTAAGCATTTATGCTAGCAAAGGATATAGCCTTCTCCTTAAAAAAGATGAGGAGGCCAACATAGAGACGAATATAGTGATAGAAGAAAAACCTACGGCTCCGATAAGCAAAGGGCAGGTAGTTGGGCATATAGATATAACACAAGACGGGCAAAGTATCGTAACGATAGATATCGTAGCCGGAGAGGATATAAGCGTAATAAATTATTCTCAAAGCCTTATGAAAATTCTTGCAGACTGGTTAGGCATAAACACTACATCCAGTTAGTTTAAGCGAATTGACACTCCCGAAAATAATGTGTTACAATGGTTTTGAATTTCAACTTGAAGGTTTAGGGAGTATTTTTTAAATGGATTATTGGGGAGAGCTAAATATTAACGATGAAGGACATTTGGTATTAGGCGGATGTGATGCCGTTTTGCTAGCAAAAGAGTATGGAACACCTCTTTTTGTAATGGATGAAAATAAAATAAGAGAAACTTGCCGTTCTTACTATAAAGTCATACGTGAAAAAGGAATAGATGCTTTAGTCGCGTATGCGAGCAAGGCATTCACTAATAAAAGTATGTGTAAAATAGCTGCCCAGGAAGGATTGGGGTTAGATGTCGTCTCCGGGGGAGAGCTTTATACAGCTGTTAAAGCTAAATTTCCTATGGAGAAGGTTTATTTTCACGGCAATAACAAGACAAAATCAGAAATCGCAATGGCAGTTGAACACGGCGTCGGCAGGATTGTTGCAGATAATTTTGAAGAAATCGATCTTATAGATAAGATAGCGGGCAGATTTAAGAAAAAGGTAAATATACAAGTTAGAATTAAACCGGGCATAGAAGCCCACACTCACGATTATATAAAGACAGGGACAGATGATTCTAAGTTTGGCCTTGGCATTAAAGACGGACAAGCTATACTGGCAATAAGGCAGGTATTGGATTCAACGAATTTGGAATTTGCAGGGATACACTGCCATATAGGTTCGCAGATTTTTGAGCTTGAACCGTTTAAAATGGCTGTCGATGTAATGACGGATTTTATACTTAAGGTAAAAGACAAATTGGGTGTCAAAGTCAGTGAAGCCAACCTAGGCGGCGGATATGGGATACACTATCTAGCTGAAGACGAGCCGTTATATCCATACCAGTATGTTGAAACGATTGTAGAAGAACTGATTGAGAGCTGTAAAGGCAAAAACATTGACATACCAAAAATGGTTATAGAACCGGGGCGTTCTATAGTCGGCGAAGCGGGAACAACACTTTATGAAGTTGGCTCTGTCAAAGAGATACCAGGTATAATAAAGTACGCAAATGTAGACGGGGGTCTTGCAGATAATCCGCGCCCTGCACTATATCAAGCTGAGTATACGGCAGTTGTCGCAAACAAGGCTTCTGAAAAAAGTGAGGAGAAGATATCGATAGCAGGAAGGACTTGTGAATCCAGCGATATCCTTATAAAAGATGCATTTTTGCCAAAAGTTGAGGCAGGGGATATTATAGCCGTATTCTCAACCGGAGCATATAATTATTCTATGGCGAGTAATTACAATAGGCTACCTATTCCGGCTGTCGTATTGGTTAAAGACGGGAAGTCTGATTATATGGTTAAAAGGCAGACTTATGAGGACATAACGAAACTTGATGTAATATCGAATTGGCTTAAATAAAGCGAGGGAATTTTAATGTTATTTAGTGGTTTAGATATAACGGAGATGCTATACCGCATACCGGGGATATTGATAGGTCTTTCAATACATGAATGCGCCCATGCTTGGGTTGCATATAAGGCCGGAGACCCAACTGCAAAAAATTTGGGCAGGATGACTTTGGACCCATTAAAGCATATAGACCCGATAGGGTTTTTTATGCTTATTTTGGTAGGCTTTGGGTGGGCGCGCCCCGTAATGGTATCTAAAAGAAATTTTAGAAAACCACTTCGTGACGATATATTGGTCTCCTTAGCCGGCGTTGTTGCAAATTTTATTACTGCGTTTTTGTTAACAGGCCTTTACGCTGTTTTGCTTGTCGGATTTAGCGTAACAAACGAGATCGTTATGAACTTGGTACTATATGCCATTTTGATCAATTTAGGGTTATGTTTCTTTAACTTGATACCCGTTCCGCCACTTGATGGATCTCATGTATTCAAGGATATATTTGGAAGGTTTTTTCAGCGCCAAGTTTTGGATGATGTTTGAAAGATACGGATATTTGATATTGCTCGTATTATTGTTTACTAATGCGATAAATACACCGCTCTCTTATTTGGTTATAAATTCATTAAAGCTGTTTTTTAGTATTTTTGGTATAGGTATATCTTTAGGTTAAAAGATTAATTTTAAAAGAAGGTCGCTTATGAGCTACAGAGTTAAACTATCTCAGTTTGAAGGCCCGCTTGATTTATTGTGTCATCTGATAAGTGCAGCAAAAATACGGATAGAAGATATTTTTGTATCGGAAATAACCGAGCAATATCTTTCGTATATGCAGCAGTTGGATGAAATCGATATGGAACGTGCCAGCGAGTTCATGCGCATGGCTGCTAATTTAATATATATAAAATCACGGTCCTTGCTTCCAAACTTAAAAGTGGAGGAAGAAGAGGAAATAGACCCGGAACAGGAGATAATCGAAAGGCTCAGGCAGTATAAGATATTTAAAGAAGCCGGAGAACATATGAAGCTGCTGGAGGGCGAAAACCTAGGATTTTATTATAAGTACGCAGATGAGTTGTTTTTAAATACAGAACTTAACTTAAACGGCCTTAGTATAAACGATTTATATCAGGCGTTCATAATAGCTTTGGCTAATATGCCGGACAAAGAGGAGCAAAGTGACCCGGAGGTAAAGATTACGCGAGAGACATTCAGTGTCAGGGAAAAGGAGAGGAATATCCTTTGTATGTTTAAAACTCGCGGCAGGGTATCATTTTCTGAGTTATTTAATAATTCAAGTTCGAAACTTGAAATAGCGGTAACATTTTTAGCTTTGTTAAACTTAGTCTTTAAACAGGAGATAACTATAAAACAAACTGAAAGTTTTAAAGATATAGAAATTTCAATGCCGGAGAGCTTAAATGGATAAATCTATTATTAAAAACATAACTGAATCGATATTATTTGTAT
Source organism: Eubacteriales bacterium (assembly GCA_041390245.1). NCBI lineage: Bacteria > Bacillati > Bacillota > Clostridia > Eubacteriales > Eubacteriales bacterium. The sequence goes on along the minus strand of JAWKQI010000001.1, from coordinate 250,760 downwards.
CAGGCGATACCGTTTTGATTTCAGACTTAGCCAGGCTGTTTGAGTTAAGCGAAGAGCAGATGGAAGAAATAGCCCTTGAAATGATTGAAGAAAGGGAGAATAGCCAAAGCGGATTGCTTATACGGCAAATAGACGAAGGTATACAGTTTTGTACAAACAGGATGTACTCTAAGTATGTGGAAGAGCTTTTGTCGCCTAAAAAGACGTATACTTTATCACAAGCGGCGGTAGAAACTCTATCTATAATAGCATATAAACAGCCGGTCACAAAAAGCGAGATAGAGGCTATCCGCGGAATAAGGTGCGATTATACTGTATCTGCACTTATCGACAGGGGCCTTATATTCGTATCCGGCAAAAAAGATGTGCTAGGCCGGCCAAATTTATACTCTACAAGTGAGGAATTCTTAAGGCATTTTGGCATGAAGGATTTATCAGAACTTCCTAAGTTAAAGGAAGCAGAATAAAAAGGTATTTAAATTCAAATTTTTGTCAATAATTAATCGTGAATGCACTTTTAAGGAAATGATATTATGGCCTTCATAATAATTGCGTTTACGGTTTTTTTAATTATAGTTTTAGCGCTTTTAAGTAATGTATTTATATATATAAGTTTGGACCTAAAGGGTTTAAACGTTATTGTAAAGGCGCTTTTTTTCGTTAGATTAAAGTGGACAGTTAGGCTAGAAAAAGAAGACGTTATTTTTAAATTAAACCTATATACAAAAAAAAAGAAACGAACTATTTTAACCCTTAAAAAATTAATAGAGAATATAAAAAATATTAAAAATGAAAAAATCACTGTAAGAAATGCCAGGAACCAATTAATTAAAGATATATTTAGTCATGCACACTTTTATATTAAAAGCCTGAAAATAGTTTATGGAGACGATGATGCAGCTAAAACAGTAAATGTTATTTCATTTATACGCATATTGTTAAATGTGCTTATAGGAGTTTTTTCGACATATACTTCTATAGAAATTCACAATTGTCGATTTTTACCGCAATTTCAAAAAAAATATTTGGATATGGATTTTAATTGCATAATTAAACTAAAAGCAGCTCATATTACTATTGCATATATCAAATATTTAATTAAAAGGCGGTGATAAATTTTGCATCCTATAGAACACATAATAGAAACCTCGATGGACGAAATCAAAAAGATGATCGACGTTAACACAATCGTTGGCGAAGCGGTTGTAGCGCCGGACGGAAGTACAATTATTCCTATATCAAGGGTCTGCTTTGGTTTTTTAAGCGGTGGTGGAGAATATGGCGAAAGTGCCAGATCGGCGGAAGAAGACGGTTCGTCTTTCCCATTCGCAGGCGGAGCAAGCGCTACTGTAAGCCTGCATCCAACGGCATTTTTAGTCACAAGAGGAGATACGATAAAACTGTTGTCTTTAGATCATAAAAATTTATACGAGAAGATAGTAGATATAGTACCTCAGATACTCTGCGAAATAAAGAATGCTTTTATGGAGGGTGACAGCAGAGTTAATAGCAAAAGCAGCTATAAAGAAGGCCATGCCAGAAATAGGGATTATGACAGAAATGATTTAGCGAATGATGCCGGAGACATTAGGAATAGTAGAAGAGAACGTAAAGATAACTTCGACGATTAGAATTTAAGGGTGAAAATAGTTTTATGAAGAAGAGAAGTACAAAAATTATCTGGCTTTTAGTTGCTTTTTTATTTACTATGTCTTTTGTTTTGCCATCTGCATCTGCTGTACCGCAAGATTTGGAATTGGATGGTGCTGCTGCGGTTTTAATGGAACAAGGCACAAACAGGGTATTATATGCCCAAAATGAAAACGAAAAACTGGCACCGGCAAGTACTACAAAAGTCATGACTTGTATTTTGGCAATAGAAAACGGCGATCTTGATAAAGTTGTCACTGTAAGTAAAAATGCCAGCGGAGTAGAAGGGTCTTCTATTTGGCTGTCCCAAGGTGAACATATAACTTTAGGTGACTTACTATACGGCCTTATGCTCTCTTCGGGTAATGATGCAGCAGTTGCCATAGCAGAAGAAATAGGCGGTAGCGTTGATGGATTTGTTGAGATGATGAACAATAAGGCAAAGGAAATAGGGGCTTTAAACACCAACTTTGCAAATCCAAACGGGCTGCCTGACGATAATCATTATACAACGGCATATGATCTTGCTTTAATATGCAGCTATGCAATGCAAAACGAGACTTTCAGGACCATAGTTTCAACGGAATATAAAGAGATATCCTGGGAAGGGCACGAATATTTAAGGGTACTTAAAAATAAAAATAAGCTTTTGTGGCAGTATGATGGGTGTACAGGTATCAAAACAGGTTATACCAAGTCTGCCGGCAAGTGTTTGACTTCGGCAGCATGCAGAGACGGCATGGGGCTGGTTGCTGTCGTATTAAATGACGGAGATCTGTGGGAAGATTGCAGGGATTTGCTTGATTATGGGTTTGAAAACTATAAACAATATAGTATAATAAATAAAAATGACTATTTAGGAACGGTAAATGTCAAAAATGGCACTTCAAAGGTTATAAATGCGTATGCCGGAGAAGACATTACATATCCTTTGACCGATGAGGAATATGGCAATATAAGCGTACAGATACAACTTGAAGACAGCGTTGATGCTCCGGTTGAAGCGGGGCGTAAAGTAGGCGAGATAACTATAAAACTAGGTGACGAAGTTTTAAGCATTATACCGATAACAGCAAAAGAGGCAATACCTAAAAATACGTTTAAATATAATTTAGAAAAGATACTCAATATATGGTATAATCATATATATGAATAATTACTGAGGTAAACGGATTGAGGTTAAATAAATTTCTGGCTGAAGCGGGGGTTGCATCCAGAAGAAAATGCGACATGCTTATCGATGAAGGCAAGGTAACGGTAAACGGTATTACAGCTTTAAAAGGCATGCAGGTCGATGAAGGAAAAGATGTTGTCGTTTGCGGGAAAGAGCGAGTGACACTTAGTGAAGAAAAAATTTATATCATGTTAAACAAACCGTTAGGTTATGTAAGTACATGCAGTGACGATAAAGGCAGGAATACGGTTCTCGATTTAATAAATATCGACGGAGTCCGCCTTTTTCCTGTTGGAAGGCTGGATTATGACACGGAAGGTATGCTTATAATAACCAACGACGGAGATTTTTCGCATAAACTTATTCATCCCAAATATGAGGTAAAAAAGACATATTATGCGGTTGTAGAAGGATTATTTACAAAGGAAGCCAAAGAAAAAATAGAAAAAGGGATAAGGTTAGATGGGGTACTAACTTCGAAATGTTCGGCAGAAATATTAAAATCATCTCCTAAATCATCTTATATTCTAATCACGATTTCCGAAGGCAGGAACAGGCAGGTAAGAAGAATGCTTGAGATTCTGGGATTTAAAGTATTATACTTGAAAAGGGAAAGTATTAGCTCTCTTACGCTTGGCGATTTAGCTGCCGGTGAATGGCGGTATCTTACTAAGAAAGAAATAAATATTTTATTAAATAAATAGTTTTAAAATTTATTAGGTGTTGAAATGAAGATTTTAATAACAAACGACGATGGTGTTTATGCTAGCGGCATCTTTGAAATTGCAAAAGTACTGTCTAAAGATCATCATGTTACGGTGATTGCGCCAGATAGGCAAAAGAGCGCATGTGCCCATTCGATTACAATGCATAAGCCTTTAATAATCCATGAGGTTTCTTTAAAAGGCCTTGATAATTGTGATTGTTACACTTTAAACGGTACTCCGGCAGATTGTGTAAAGATAGCGGTTGAAAGCGGGATGTTTGAGAAACCGGATATTGTGATTTCGGGAATAAATCAAGGCGCAAACCTCGGAACAGACGTTTTTTATTCCGGGACTGTTGGAGGGGCACTTGAAGGCTGTATGCATTCTGTAAGGTCTTTTGCATTGTCTGTGACATCGCATTACACGAGGTATTTGGACCAGGCGGCGGCCGTCTTTAACAAATTGCTTTTTCTTGATTATTCTTCGATACCCAAAAGTACTGCTATCAATATAAACATACCAGATATCCCGGCCGCTGAGATAAAGGGGATAAAGATAGTAAGGCAGGGCCAGGCCATATATTCAGACCCGATTATAAAAAGAGAGCACCCGTCTGGATACGATTATTTTTGGCTGGGCGGTAAGCTGCAGCATGAAATTCAGGAGGGCGTTGACATTGGCACAGTTTTTGAAGGGTACATAGTAATAATGCCAATGAAATGTGACGTTACGGATTACGATCAGATTAGTGCTTTAAAGGAGATTGCAGACAAGGTTTTATTATAATTTTAGAGGGAATTGACAAATGAAAAACGATAATATGGATCTTTTAAAAAAGCTAGACTATGATCTAGGAGACATGAGCAAAAGCAATAAGCAGATTGCTGCTTATATATTAGAAAATTACGATAAAGCAGCATATATGACTGCGGCAAAACTGGCCGAAGTTGTAGGAGTTAGTGAATCTACAGTCGTACGGTTTGCATGTATCGAAGGGTTTGAAGGGTATCCGGAATTTCAAAGCTCTTTGCAGGAACTTTTAAAGAGCAAGCTGACATGGGTCCAGCGCCTTTACTTAGCGCACCCGGAATTGCCGGAAATAACCATTAAGAATGCAATGAAATCCGATTTAAAAGCTTAAGCAAACTAAGCGAAGATATGAACATAGACGAAATAAAGAAGGTCTGCGATGCCATTTTATCTGCAAGGCGCGTCTACGTAATAGGGGTCAGGAGCAGCTTGCCTCTAGCACAGTTCTTGCATTATTATTTAAACCACATACTGGAAAACGTAACATTGGCTTCGCCGGCTGATGGTGATATATTCGGTTCGCTTATGTATGCTGATGAAAGGGATTTAATAATAGGCATAAGTTTTCCAAGATATTCAAAGACAACTATGGAGGGCATGCATTTTGCCAAGATGAATGGGGCAAAAACGATAGCGATAACAGATACGGAAGATTCACCTTTGGTTTCTTTTGCCGATACAACGGTTTTTGTAAAATCCAATATGAACTCGTTTGTAGATTCACTGGTAGCACCTATGAGCATATTAAATGCCATAATTGTTATGGTCGGGGTATCTAGGAAAGAAGAGTTAACTAAGTATTTTGATAAATTAGAAGGCATCTGGGCGGAAAAAGACATCTATACTGGAAAAAATCCAGGCGGTAAAACGAATGGCGAATAGGAAAGTCTGCGTTATTGGCGGAGGCCCTGCTGGAATAATGGCAGCATATTCGGCCTCTATATCTGGCAAGGATGTCGTTTTAATCGAAAAAAACGAAAAGATAGGTAAAAAACTTTATATAACGGGCAAAGGGCGCTGTAATATAACCAATTCTGCGTCTGTTGGCGGTTTCATTGAAAATACAATGAGAAACCCAAAGTTTTTATACAGTGCGTTTAATGCCTTTAAAAACAGTGATTTAAAAGACCTTTTAGAATTAAATGGTCTTTTTCTTAAGGAAGAGAGAGGCGGGCGTATTTTCCCTGTTTCAGACAAATCAAACGACGTTAACAGGGCTTTTGAAAGGATATTAAACGGCAGGGGAATAGATATATGGCTAAATACGAAAGTAAATGATATCACTTTGAATAAAAATGGCAATGTAAACGTGATATCAAATGGCGATAAGCATTTGTTTGACAGCGTTGTAATAGCTACCGGAGGAGAAAGTTACCCCTTAACCGGTTCGACCGGCGACGGGTATTTTTTTGCTCAAAAATTAGGGCATACGGTTACAAAAGGTATCCTTCATTGATCCCACTTACGAGTACCGAGAGTTTTATATGCGATTTAAGCGGAGTTTCTTTAAAAAATGTGGGGTTTACACTTTCGCAAAACGGGAAAAGCATTTTTAATGGCTTGGGAGAAGTATTGTTTACTCATTTTGGTTTGTCAGGGCCCCTCGTTTTAACTGCAAGTGCTTATATAAATTTTGCAAAACCGTTGAATATGAAGGCGATAATAGATTTAAAACCAGGGCTAGATGATATAAAGCTTAACAAGAGGATTTTAAGGGACTTTGAAGAAAATAAGAATAAGAACATAGAAAATGCACTCTTTAGTTTGATAATAAGGCGGTTGATCCCTGTTATTTTAAACAAGAGCGGTATAAACAAGGATAAAAAAGTAAATGAAATTACATTAATTGATAGAAAAAATCTAGTTAAAACGATAAAAGGTCTTACGGTTGATATAAACGGGACAAGGCCGATTAAAGAGGCGATAATAACCCGCGGCGGTGTAAGCACTAAAGAAATAGATGCTTCTACTATGAAAAGCAAACTGGCACAAGGCATCCTATTTGCCGGGGAGGTTATAGATATAGATGCACTCACCGGTGGATACAACCTCCAGATAGCTTTTTCAACCGGTTATTTGGCAGGCATTAACTCATAGATATTGTAACAGTTTAAAAAAGGAATTATAATAGGATTTAATTTAAAGCTCAAGGGGGTTTTAAAATGTTAGCAACGAGCAAAGAAGTTTCAAAAGCGGCTATTCAAATGGCCCTTACAGCTTCGCGGGAAGATGAGAAAAAGCTGCAGGCTGTATATACTGCTGACGATGTTAAGACAGCGGCTGTCGACTTTGGCGGTGAATTTATAGTTTCTGTAATGAAAATGATAGAGAGGACTGTTGTCGCAGCCAAAAGGGAAGGTATAATAGGCGATACCCACAGCGAAGAAGGAGCGATAGCAGGGGCGGCCAAAGAGGCTATTTCACAAATAAGCAACAAAGCACTTGGCTTAAATGTCGGAGGCAAAATAGGGATAGCCAGGTCCAGCGAGCATATTGCCGTATGTGTGTTTTTCGGCATAGGGCTGCTGCATTTAAACGAAGTTGCAATTGGCCTTGGGCATAGAGTGATATAAAGGAGTATAAACATGGGGAAAATAAACATAGCGATTGATGGACCTGCCGGCGCAGGCAAAAGCACTGCTGCAAAGGAGATAGCAAAACGTCTTAAAATCTATTATCTGGATACAGGTGCTATGTACAGGGCGTTTGCATATAAAGTTATAAAAGATGGGCTTGATACCAAAAATCATAATGACGTTTTAAAGACTCTTGAAAAAAGCGACGTAATAGTAAAATATATAGATGGCGAACAAAAGGTGATAGTAAACGGTGAAGACGTAACGCCATTTATAAGGACACAGCAGGTAGCACAGGGAGCGTCGGATGTGGCTGTTTTTAAAGAAGTGCGGGTTAAACTTGTCCATATACAGCGCCAAGTCGCCAAGGATTACGATGTGGTTATGGACGGGCGGGATATCGGAACGAATGTATTAACAGACTGCAAAAACAAGTTTTACGTAACCGCAAGCGCTGATGAGCGTGCGCGCCGCCGTTTTTTGGAACTAGGCGGAAAGGACTCGGCAAAGTCACTTGAAGTTATAAAGCAAGAGATAATAAAAAGAGACGAAAACGATTCTAACAGAGATTATGCCCTCTAAGGCAGGCTGAAGACGCATACTTAATAGATACTACAAATATGTCTGTAGACAGTGTAGTTGAGACTATATTGAATAAGATAAAGAGGTAAGAAAAAAACAATAATATGTTTACTTGGACGATTAAAATAATTTTTTATCCGTTGTTGTGGCTGTTTTTCAAACCCAAAATATACGGAACTAAGTTTTGTAAAGTTAACGGTGGGGTCATACTGATGTCTAACCATGTAAACTTACTAGACCCTATTTTTTTAGGCATATTTTTCAGAAGAAGAATATATTTCATGGCTAAAAAAGAGCTGTTTAAAAACCCGTTTTTAAGATGGCTGATAAAAATGTTAGGCGCCTTCCCGGTTGACAGGGGAAAGACGGACATAGCGTCTATAAAAAGGGCAATGGCCGTAGTTAAGCAAGGCAAAGTGCTTGGCATATTCCCAGAGGGAAAAAGGGTTAAAACCGGTGAGCTAGGTAATTTTGAGCAGGGGACAGCTATGCTGGCCATGAAATTAAAATGCCCGATCATTCCAGTTTATACAGATGGCAACTACGGTATTTTCAAACGCGCAAAACTGGTTTTTGGAGAGGCGTTTTATTTACAGGACGTATTTGGCCGTAAAGTCTTGTCTGAAAACCTAGGTGATATATCAAGTTATTTAAAGGACAAAATCCAAAAATTAAAAGATCAGGTGGTTTAAATTGAAAATCAATATAGCTAAAAATGCCGGTTTTTGTTTTGGCGTGAAAAACGCTGTTGATACTGTAATAAAGAATGCCAAAGAAGGCAAAAAGCTGTTTATCTACGGCGATATAATACATAACCAGCATGTAATAGATTATTTAAGCACCTTGGGCGTTAAAAAGATAGACGATTTAAACGGCTTACATAGGTTAAAGGGAGAGACTGCAGTTATAAGGTCCCATGGAGCTCCGCCCGAAGTTTACGAAGCTTTCTTAAAAGAGGGTATTGAAGTTATAGATGCTACATGCCCATTTGTCAAGCGTATTCACGACATGGTCAAGGCCGCTGAGGAAAAAGGGGTAGCAGTTATCATAGTCGGAGAGGAAAAACACCCTGAGGTCTTAGGTATTAAGGGCTGGGCAGGAGATAATTCCTATGTAGTTTATGACGAACAGGATGTAGACAATCTGCCATGTCTTGAATCCGCCGTTTTAGTAGCGCAGACGACTACGCCAAAGAGCAAATGGCTAGAGCTTTTGCCACTTATTAAAGAAAAAGTCTTAAATCTAGATGCTAATATGACAATATGTGAAACTACTGAGAGAAGGCAAGAAGAGGCAGAGAAACTTGCAAAAAACTCGGACGTAATGATTGTAGTTGGCGGCAAAAACAGCTCTAACACAAAAAGATTATATGATTTGTGCAAAAAATATTGCAAAAGGACATATCACATTGAAAATATAAACGAAACTGTACTTGAAAATTTACGGCGAACTGATATAATAAACATAATTGCTGGTGCGTCGACGCCAGATTGGCTAATTAGGGAGGTTTTTTTACGGATGAGCGAAAATGAAAACATGCTTGTAGAGACAGAAACGGTTGGCACAGAAGATACCGTAAAAGGGGAAATACAAGCAGAAGAAATGCGGGCTAATGAAGCAAGTGAAAGTGAAGGCCAGTCCGCAGATGGGCAGAATGAAACACTCAAATCAAGTGACGACAGTTTTATGGAGGAAGTTGAAAAATCCTTCGTAAAAATCAGGAGAGGACAATTCGTAATCGGAACCGTAGTCCAATTAACCGATGAAGAAGCGTTTGTAAATATTGGATATAAATCAGATGGAATACTAACTAAATCTGAATTTTCTGTAGACGGAAGCATAAGCCCCAAATCTATATTAAATGTAGGGGATGAAGTAGAAGTTGAAATCATCTCTTTAAACGACGGGCAAGGCAATGTGCTCTTATCTAAGAAGCGTATTGATGCCAGGGCAAAATGGAATGAATTTGCCAAAGATGCCGAAGAAGGAAAAGGCGAAAAGGAATATACATGTAAAATAAATAAGGTAATAAAAGGCGGGTTGCTCGGGAAAATAGAAGGGTACGATACTTTCATACCTGCTTCTCAAACGTCTCTTAAGTATGTGGAAGACCTAAAAGTATTTTTAGGTAAAGAGCTGTCTGTAGTTATTATCGAAATTGATAAGGCGAAAAAGAGAATAGTAGCTTCTCATAGAGCTATACTTAAAAAAGAAGAAGAAAAGAAGTTAGATGAACTGTGGTCCAGATATAGTAAAGGCGATCAGGTGACAGGTACGATTAAACGTATAACCGATTTCGGTGCCTTTGTAGATATCGGCGGTGTAGACGCACTGTTACACATAAAGGATATATCGTGGATAAATATAAAAAGCCCGGCAGATGTTTTAAGCGTTGGCCAGGTTATAACCACGCTGATATTATATGTAGATGTTCAAAGAAGGCGTATATCCCTTGGATTAAAACAGCTTTCACCTAAACCATGGGATTTGGTTGAAGAAAAATATTTAATAGGCAGCGTTATCGATGTCAAGGTAGTAAGAACTGTTCCGTTCGGTGCATTTGTAGAGTTAGAACCGGGAGTAGACGGGCTTATACACATTTCTCAGATAGCAAACAGGCGCCTTGAACGTGCCGAAGATGAAATTAAAGTAGGCGATATCGTAAAAGTAAAGGTAATGGAAGTTGACGCAAAGAAAAAGAAAATAAGTTTGAGCAGGCGTCAGCTTATTATAGAGGAACAGGAAAAAGCTCCTAAAACTGAAGAAAAGCATACTGAAAACGAAGAAAGGTATGAGATACCTCCAGTTAAGGAGATGACTGTTTCATTAGGAGATTTTTTTCCAAAAAATGACACAGAAGGGGAAGAATAATTTTTTAAAAAGTGGTCATAATTAATAATGACCTCACAAAATTATATTAAGACCCCCTTTATCACGGCCGCGGAAATGTCCGCGGCCACCCTTTTTTAAACGCATAAAAAGCTTTTAAATAAGGGGTTAATCTTTATAAAGTGACAAAGAAACAGGTCTAAATTGTACTTGATTTATAGTGCTTAAGAAAAGAAAAAAGCCTTTTAAAATTTGACAGTAATCTGGAGAACTGATAACATAAATAGGTAATGGTACAAAAAAATTAGGGAGAATTAGACATTGGAAAACGACATGATAACGAGAAATAAAAACTTTAAAGTATTGAATAAACAATGGACTGATTGGCGTTGGCAGCTTAAACACAGTATTAAAGATATCGATACTTTTGAAAAACTTTTGGGTATTAAATTTGATTCAGATGAGAGAAAGAAATTAGAGGAAACACTTGAAAAGTTCCCTTTATCTATAACACCTTATTATTTATCATTAATTGATACGAAAGATTATAAAAACGATCCTGTTTATAAACAATCCTTTCCAAATCCAAGCGAACTTATAATTAAAGAACACGAGATGAATGATCCGTTATCGGAAGATAAAGATAGCCCCGTTCCTGGGCTGATACACAGATATCCAGACAGGGTCTTGCTTCATATAAGCAATGTATGTTCTATGTATTGTCGGCATTGCACTAGAAAAAGAAAAGTCGGAGATGCAGAATATATCCCTAGTAAAGAAGCGATATTAAAAGCGCTGGATTATATAAAAAACAACTCTAATATCAGAGACGTTTTACTTTCCGGCGGGGATCCGTTTATGTTATCAGATGAATTTTTAGATTGGATTTTAACGGAAGTAAGAAAGATAAAACATGTTGAAGTAATAAGGATAGGCAGTAGGATGCCAGTGGTTTTGCCTTACAGGATAACAGACGATTTGGTAAATATGCTAAAGAAACATCATCCGATTTGGCTTAATACCCATTTTAACCATCCGCAGGAAATAACGCCTTCATCCAAAGCCGCACTAAAAAAGCTGGCCGATGCAGGGATACCTCTTGGAAACCAGTCTGTATTGCTGGCAGGCGTAAACGATTGCTCGGTCATTATGAAAAAATTAGTACATCTTTTAGTGCAAAACAGAGTACGCCCATATTATTTATACCAATGTGATTTATCAGAAGGATTAACACATTTTAGGACGTCTGTTGGCAAGGGGATTGAGATTATTGAGAACCTGATAGGACATACCAGCGGATTTGCCGTTCCGACATATGTTATAGATGCACCCGGAGGTGGTGGTAAAATCCCGGTTATGCCTAATTACTTGATTTCATGGTCTACTAATAAAGTTGTACTGAGAAATTATGAGGGAGTAATCACAACTTACAGGGAACCGGATTCGTATAAAGAAATATCCTGTAACAGGGACTGTGAAACCTGTAACCTCCAGTATGGCTATGATGAGGAAGAAATAAAGGCAATGGGCATAAGCAGGCTGCTGGCAGATTACGATAAGACGATTTCTTTAGTCCCTCGAAATAATGCGAGGTTTAAAAGGCGGGAAAATATCGAGGAATGACAGCGGATTGACTGGGAAATATTAAAGACAGGACGGTTTAATGGTAGATAGAATTGAAAAGATCGGCGGATCTATGATACAGCATGGGAAATATAGTGACAGAGTATACTTAATCAAAATATGTAAAAAAGACTATCCTATAATTATAGATAAAATAGACAAACTGGCAAAGTTAAATAACTATTCAAAAATTTTCATTAAAGCACCTTCATGGGCAAAACAGGGGTTTGAATCAAATGGATATAAGATAGAGGCTTTTATCCCTAACTTTTACAATGGTATTGAAGATGCATTTTTTATGGCGAAATATTTGTCCACGGCCAGGGAAACGATATCAAATCAGGAATTGCTCGATAAAATCATTGAAACTGCTAAAAATACAGAGCCAATTAAAATCGAAGGCTTAAGGCTGGATAATGATTTCACTTTTGCTAAATTAGAACAAAAAGATTCAAAAGAGATGTCGGTACTTTATAAAAAGGTATTTGAAACCTACCCATTTCCTATTCATGACCCGGATTATGTAGCTTCCACAATGAACGAAGATTTTATATACTTTGGCATTAGGCATAACGGCAGATTGGTTGCAGTTTCATCTTGTGAAATGGACGTAAAATCAAGCAGCGTTGAGATGACGGACTTTGCAACTCTTCCGGAATACAGGGCAAAGGGGCTTGCCTCCTTTTTGCTGATGAAGATGGAAAGCGAGATGAGCAAAAAGGGGATAAAGACTGCATTTACGATCGCCCGCGCAGTGTCTTACGGCATGAATATTGCTTTTGCCAAGCATAAGTACGTCTATGCCGGAACGCTTAAAAATAATACGAATATTTTCGGCGGAATAGAAAGTATGAACGTATGGTACAAGGCTCTAGAGGGTAAAACATAAGACATTGTTTACTTATATAATTGATTTATAATAATCCAAGCCATAAGATTTAAGAATGGGTTGGATTATTTTTATTGATGCGCGTGCTTTTCAACCTAAATATAAAGCCCGTTAAAGTCACGTTTTTATAGATAACTAAAAAGGCAAAGAACGATTTTTGACCTTTTATGCTATAATAAACACAAATACACGATAAACCGCAGGAGTTTTTGATGTTTATTGCCGATCTTCATATCCATTCCAAATATTCGAGAGCTACAAGTAAGGATTGCATACCAGAAATGCTTGATCTATGGGCACGGCGCAAAGGCCTTGATCTTATTGGGACAGGGGACTTTACCCATCAAGCCTGGCGGGAAGAGTTAAAAGAAAAACTTATTCCGGCCGAAAATGGGCTGTACACTTTAAAAGACGACCTTCGTAAAGAGGATAATATTTTAGGGAGCTTTCCTAAACCACGTTTAATTGTCTCAGGCGAAATCAGCTCTATATATAAAAAGAACGGAAAGGTACGTAAGGTACACAATCTGATACTTCTTCCCAGTTTAGAGAGCGCAGATGCACTCTCACACCGGCTTGAGGCCATTGGAAATCTGCATTCAGATGGCAGGCCGATTTTGGGGCTAGACAGCAGAGATTTGCTGGAGATAACTCTAGATGTATGCCCAGATGCCATATTTATTCCTGCGCACATCTGGACACCGCACTTTTCTTTGTTTGGAGCGTATTCCGGGTTTGATACTATTGAGGAATGTTTTGAGGATTTAACAGGTTATATTAACGCGCTTGAGACAGGGCTTTCATCAGACCCGCCTATGAACTGGCGCGTATCCGCGCTTGACCGTTTCACATTGGTTTCAAATTCAGATGCCCATTCGCCGGCGAATCTCGCACGTGAGGCAAACCTTTTAACACGGAACTTTCCTATCCACATATTTTAAAGGCACTTAAAAATCGCGACACAGATGAATTTTTTGGGACTTTAGAGTTTTTCCCGCAGGAGGGAAAGTACCACTACGACGGGCACCGAAACTGTGGCATATGTCTAAAACCGGCCGATACTGTAGCTGCATCGGGTATATGCCCCGTATGCGGACGCAAAATCACTCTTGGAGTGCTTCATAGGGTAGAGTCGCTTGCAGACAGGGAAGAAGGATTCATACCACATTCGGTAAAGCATTTTGAAAGCATAATACCATTGCGTGAGGTGATTGCAGCATCTATGGGAGTTACTTGCGCAAGCAAGAAGGTCCTAACAAGAAACGATGAACTGATATGTACCTTAGGCCCGGAGCTATTTATACTCCGTGAAGCCAAGATTAGCGATATAGAGTTAAAGGCGGGAGCGATAGTTGCTGAAAGCATCCGCAGAATCCGCGCCGGAGAGGTTACAGTTCTGCCAGGGTTCGACGGAGAATATGGGAAGGTAAAAATTTTAGATAAACATGAGATAAGCCTGTTTACTGGGCAGTTGTCTCTTTTCGAAGATGAGAAGGATACTACTCGAGGAGTAAGAGACGTTAAAGAACAAAAAAATACTATTAATAAACCCCTTACGGAATCTAAATCAGCAAAATGCCTGCAACAGGAAGAAGAGGGCACTTTAGCTAAAGACATATACAGCGGATTAAACGAAAAGCAGAATGAAGCTGTCTTCGCAGACTATCCGGCTATCGCAGTAATAGCCGGGCCGGGGACCGGCAAAACACGTACACTTGTTACACGTATAGCACGCCTCGTTAAGGAAGGCATACCCCCAAGAGATATTACTGCCGTAACCTTTACAAACCGGGCAGCTGATGAAATGCGCACCCGCCTTAGTTCATATTTAGACGATAAACGGATGGTAAAATCCATGAATATAGGGACGTTTCATTCTATCTGCCTTAAGCTGATGGGAAAAAACGGTAAGGAACTCCCTGCAATCATAGACAGACGGGAAGCTCTCACCATTCTTTCGGATATTTTAGAGGATTTTAAAATAAAAGCATCCTTGCGGGACATTCTAAACGGGATTTCCCTTATAAAAAGCGGAGCTATTTCGCCGGAGGAAAGCCCAGTTCCGCCCGGTGTTTATGAAAGGTACTGTGAACTACTCTTACAGTATAGTGCCCTTGATTACGATGACATTTTATTAAAAGCGCTTCACTTGTTTGAGGGTGAGAACCTGGGGAAAAAAGAGGAGAAGAAAATTGAAAATGCCTTTACCTATCTTTTAGTAGATGAGTTTCAGGATATAAACCCCGTTCAATACCGGCTGATTAGGGCATGGAGCAAGAATAGCAAAGAAGTCTTCGTTATAGGGGACCCAGACCAGTCTATTTATGGGTTCCGGGGGTCCGATTCGCATTGTTTTGAACAATTTTTCAAGGATTTTTCCGGAGCCAAGCAAGTTTGCCTCACTGATAATTATCGCTCTACGTCTGAGATTTTAAAATGTGCTAAATCCGTTTTGTCAGAAGAAAGCATGAAAGAGACACTAAACGCATACAAAGGCAGCGGTTCCAAAGTACGCCTTTTAGAGGCATTAAGCGATATAACAGAAGCAATATTCATTGCGAAAGAAATAGACCGTATGGTCGGCGGGATAGATATGATCGGAGCACATACGTCTACCATTAAAGGAAGAGAGGTGCTTTCAGGGCAAATAAGGAGCTTTTCTGATATTGCATTGCTTTACCGTACCAACCGCCAGGCTGAGATTTTAGAGCAGTGCCTTAGAAAAGAGGGTATTCCGTACTCTACGGCTGGGAGAGATGAGTTTCTTTCCGGACTTGAAGTACGCAAAACAGTTGCCTTTTTCCGGTTTTTGTTAAATCCTGAAGATACACTGTCTTTAAGGCTATGTCTTAAAGAGTGGTACGCCTGCACAGGCGACAGCATTAAGCAACTTCTTGATGGTTACGAAAAAGAGGGAAAAAGCGTTGCCACTCTTTTAAAACTTATTGATGGGCTGCCTTCTTCACTTGAAAATTTAAAAGGATTTTCTGAACTGCTTTTAAAATATGAACCTCTTGTTCTAAAGAAGAAGCCTAAAGAGCTGATAAGCTCATGGATTGACGATAATGGCCTTAATGAAGATAAGGATATGCAGTTGTTTTTAAACATGGCCGTATTACATGAAAAAATGCCATCTTTACTTACAAACCTTTTGATAGGAAAGGAAAGCGATGTAGTATATAGTTCTAAGAATAGTTATTCTCCAGATGCGGTTTCACTAATGACACTTCACTCGGCAAAAGGCCTTGAATTCCCAGTTGTATTTGTGGCTGGTGTAAGAGATAAATGTATACCATTGAAAAACCACCATGGCGAATATGATTACGATGAAGAAAGGCGATTACTTTACGTAGGTATGACAAGGGCGGAAGATGAACTAGTTATTTTAACCTCTAAAGAGCAGTCCCCATTTTTGACTAAGCTACCATCAGACCTTATATTGAAAGGGGTCACCATACAACGCTCAAAAGAAGCGGAATCAAAGCAAGTCAGCTTTTTTTAACGTGTAGCATGGGTTTAGATATTATATTTATAAGAAAAGCACCTCGAACTAGTTGTCAGGTGCTTTTTTTGTTGCGAGCCCTTACAATGTTTACCCAAATACAAGTATAATTTTATAATTTCTATAGCAGCGTTCTTTAATATAGGAATCGTATAAAATAAACATACATACAATTAATATATGATTTATTGCTGATTTGGTCATATGCCATAGACCAAATTCTTTTGATAGTTTGTTAACGCTTTAAGCGTAAAAAGGAGGTTATAATGTCTGAAAACTACTATAAATTTGATTTAATGCCATTACCATATGGTTATAGCGCATTAGAGCCTTACATAAACACTCAGACTATGCAGGTCCATCACAATAGACTTTTAAGGGCCTATGTAGACAAGCTGAATGCAACTTTAGTTAACTATCCTAAATTACAAAGGCTGAGTCTAGAGCAAATGCTTGAAAATATATACGTCATACCTCTTGGTATAAGGACCCCGGTTATAAATTTTGGTGGAGGGGTATTTAATCATAATTTCTTTTTCAATTCATTAAACCCGGGGACTATAGAAAATACACCTGTAGGCAACCTTAAAAGAGCCATAGACCGTAAGTTTGGATCGTTTTGGGAATTCAAAAAAATGTTTAAAGAAAAAGCAATGTCAGTATTTGGCTCAGGCTGGATGTGGCTTGTTAAAGATTATAAGGGTAATCTTATTTTTGAACAAACAGCAAATCAGAATTCTCCCATATCTTTGGGACATATACCCATCATCGTGCTAGATGTTTGGGAACATGCGTATTTCTTACAATATTTAAACCTAAGAGACGAATACATAGACAATTGGTTCAACGTAATAAATTGGTATAGAGCTGATGAGATATACACAGGTAGTTGACAGGGCAACTGCGGCCAATTACGGGCAGTTTACCGTTCTGATTTTCATTGCCGTCCTTGTCCGTTAGCCGGTATTGGAACGGGCGTTAACTGATTAGTGCAAAAAGAGACCGTGTTTATACGTGAAGGATTGGGTCGGCATAGATGGTCTAAGGGTGTCAAAGCTTGCGTACATTGACAATACTATGATTTCCTGTATAATGACGTTGGTAACTATATTTTTTGGAGGATTTAATACACCTTATGTGTGCTTCGATTCGGATTCGTTAATAACGCGTACGGAATAAGAAGGGGATAGATGTCCTTTCTTAATTCGTACGCCTTTTTTCGGCCAAATGAATCGAAAGAGGTGTATTTTTTATGTCCAAAAAAAGAAGCGGCGGGGAAAAACTGCCACTTTGGGTGTCTCAAAACTTTTTAACAAGTTATCAGACTATTAAACGGGTGCTTTGCAGGTGTACCCTTAGCACAAACGATCATGTCATCGAAATTGGCCCCGGTAAAGGCCATATAACCCAGTTACTTATGGAAAAATGCCGGGAGGTAACGGCTGTTGAGATTGACGAAAGGCTATATAACAAACTTCTAGCAAAATTTAGAGGCACTGAAAACCTGTGCATTTATAATCAGGACTTCTTGAAATGGAAACTTCCCGTTTCTGGCGCGTACAAGGTTTTTGCTAATATGCCTTTTTGTCATACTACTGCAATCCTCCGTAAGCTAACGGAAAGCAAGAATCCGCCAAACGAAGCATGGCTAACCATGGAAAAGGGTGCAGCCAAGCGTTTTATGGGGAAACCACGTGAAACGCTAAAGTCGCTTATGCTAAAGCCATTGTTTGATTTAGATATTGTCTACTACTTTCTTCGGGATGATTTTCATCCAAAGCCCGGTGTGGATATCGTCTTATTTCACTTAAAGAAGAAAACACAGCCCGATATATTGCCGGCTCAATGGCGAGACTATAGGCATTTTATTACAAATGCCTTTGAATGCAACGCAATAGGGCTTCGAAATATGTTTACCAAGAAGCAGTTCGCGAGGGCTTGCCGGGAGGCAAATATTTGTGACTTTGCAGCCGGTGAAATTTTATACGTGCAGTGGCTTTGTCTTTTTCGGTGCTATTGTAATCATGTACTTGGCATAAAGGCATGAGGTTTAAAAATATGTTTAAAAGCCAACTATACTTTATTTAGAGTGACAGGGCAGTCGGATTGCTTGACTTATTAAAATCATTCAAGATATAGCAAAGGCCCGTGTAGTCCATGGAACTACAGGGGTCTTTTAATGGCGTAAGTGTTCATAAGGAAAAATTAATCTACTCATTTAGCACGTATTCTCAATGACTAATTTATTATTTGGTAATAATTTACTTGCTTAGCGCTTTCACCGGCTTGGCTTCGATATAGCCGCGATAGCCTTCGGGGTTTAGCTGAAATCTCGGCGCATTATCATTCGCCCATTCATACCCGTATAATGTAGGGTCATACTTGTCAATATACTCCTGCAAGCTGACGATTTCCTCTTCAAAATCTTCATCTTTGAAAGGCTGACCTTGAAAAATCATCATCTTACATGGCGGCAATGTAATCATATCAAAACCGTCAGGTATTTCGCCATCGTAGTCGACGGATACCTCAACACCTTGCGCATATTCCGAAGTGCCTTCAGGGCGAAATTTCTTTGGCAGCCACATTCCTATTGGCTCGTATAGTGCATCTTTAATACTGGTTAATAATCCCCATATGTCACAGCCAACTTCTTCGCAATACTCAAAATAATGAGTTGCCTTTTTCCCGCGTTTTAGAATTACCTTTCTTTCGGGGCGTTCAATAACTTGCACAAAAATTGTATTCACATTTTTGGTGTCCATACGTTTTGCTCCTCTCGTTTTGTATTTGTATTGGTCACGGGCGGAATATGGCATGAACAAGGTTATAGGTTTTGGCTTTCTTTTGTATCTATACGGAGTTATGCCAAACTCTTTTGAAAAGGCTCTTGTAAAGCCTTCGTGAGAGTCAAAAAGGTAATCAAAAGCCACGTCGATTACACGTTTATTTCCGTCGCGTAAGGTCAGCGCCGCTTTTGACAGACGTAAAGCCCTAATATACTCAAAGGGGCTTTTGCCAACGATTTCCCTAAATATTCGGGTGCAATGGAAAGGGGAATACCCCGCGTACCGGGATAATTCCAAAAGCGTAATCGGTCTGGTAATATGTTCTTCAATATACTTTTGCATACGGCTTACCGCTTCAACTTGTTCAATGTTCTCCATTTTTTACCGCCTTGAATACAGTATGCGAGAGTATACGCGCAAAATCTTGACCGTGATTGCTAATATGCTAAAGCAAATACAAAGCATTAAAAAATATACCGTATAGAAAAACATCTGATTATTGCAAAAAAGCATGTCAATCACAGCGACAGGTTTGAATTATCAACTAGTATGCTCCTCTAACAATGACGCGAAATCAATACAAAATTGCATATCTTTTAGACCCAGCGTTACCTTGTAATATCGTCGGATTCTATTTACCTCGGAGACCTTGCCAAGCATAGCCGATGCATCCGCACCGGCGACGTCTGGAACACACCTATATCCGGCTTCATAAAAAGCTTTTGCGGCTACCGGGCCCACGCCGTTGATCCTTATAAGGTCACAAAGACAAAACAGTTCATCTGACATAGACTGTTTATGCTCAAAATAGTCTTTTGATGTTTTAAGCCCTTTCTCGTTTAATTTTTCAATCAGTAAAGGATCGATGCCAGGAAAGCTCGCCAACGGGACAGGTTTTTGTTCCAGACTTCCAATTTCCCTTTTGAGGATCACAAAATAATTCTCCGGTATGCCAGTGTTATCAGCAAAAGCCTTGATTTTTACAGGAGTAGAGAGAAATTTTTTAAGCTGTGCAACCGTCTTAATGCCTTGGCATTCAAATAAAGCAAAATTATTATCAATATCCTGCCATAGTATCCTGCGTCCGGGCAATAGATTTTGCTTTTTCAGCAGCGCTTTATATTCCTGAACGGATAAGCACTCTAAGTCTATATTATATTTCACACTTTTTCTCCTTTTATATTATATGCAAAAAATTTTGGAGTTCAAATTCCTATGTGACTATATGACTAGATAATCAAATTATAGCAGACAAGGGAACGGAATAAAATATATGGAACTAAAAACAGGCCGACATAGATTGTCGGCCTGTTTTGTCATTATGAATACCCGAGGTGTTTTTTAGAGTGGGACGAGTGTTCATAAAGACAAAATTGGAACCCGCATAAAAAAGGTTTTCGGCATCAGGCAAATGAATATTATACCACTATATGCGCTGAACGAACCGACAAATTGGAAGTTGTAGTTTATCCTTATACCGTTAAAGGAAACTCACTGTACAATAGAATGGATGTGAATATAAAATTCTTCCTGACTTGGCTGGTGTCTTTTCTCCAGCCTTTCCAAACCCTCGTCATAGCGCTCAGCTTCTTGTTCGTCTATCTCAAATACAGGACTTTGATAGTAAACCCATTTTCTCCCGTCCAAGACATCCGGCTTGAGTTCTTTTACCATCATTGCCGCAGGATATGTCCCATTTTCAAGACAAACATTGTACTTTTTGCAACTTTTAAAGCCTCGGCTTACGTAATTATTCGGGTTTCCAAATATTACAATCACATCATAACCAAGTGCAGCCGCCCGTTCAAAGGAAAACTCCATTAATTGTTTCCCGTACCCTTTTCTCTGATATTCCGGCAAAATGCAAACCGGACCGAAAGTAAGAATGTCTTTTTCTTCCCCAGACTCATCAATTAGTTTTGTTTTCGTATACATGATATTCCCGATGATCTCATTATCAACCTCGATCACCAGATCCAACTCCGGTAGAAAATCTTTGTGGGATCGCATAACATGAACTAAATAGTGTTCGTTGCACCCCGGAATATATAAATTCCAAAAAGCCTTCCTTGTGATTTCTTCTACTCTCTCGTAATCTGTTTCTTCTTCATTCCTAATCTTAATCATTTTGTTTATTTATAAGCCTCCGATAATTTTGTGCCTTCTATTATGGCTATCTGCTCAATAAATTCCTGTTTATCTATGTTTGCTTCAATTATAACAGAGCGAAAAGCAGAATAATATACGTGTAAACAAAAACAGGCCGACATAGATTGTCGGCCTGTTTTTGTC
The DNA here is from genome assembly GCA_041390245.1 of Eubacteriales bacterium. Classification (NCBI taxonomy): domain Bacteria; kingdom Bacillati; phylum Bacillota; class Clostridia; order Eubacteriales; species Eubacteriales bacterium. The sequence goes on along the minus strand of JAWKQI010000001.1, from coordinate 229,337 downwards.
CTTACGAACACCCGAGGTGTTTTTTAGAGTGGTACGAGTGTTCATAAGGACAAGCTCGGGAAGCCTTATGAAATAAAGGGTTTTTGGCATCAAGCAAATGAATATTACAGTATTTTTCCCATACAGATAGAATCCGACATACATCTGTATGGTCCGTAATTAGGGATTATGCAATAGCCGATAGTTTTGTATAATCTCATTGCCGCAACTAATGGCTCGCCACATTCCAACACAAATTTTTTATAGCCCTGCGCCTTCGCGCTTTGTTCCAGCAATTCCATCATCTTTTTTGAAATACCCTTTCCGCGGTATTCTTGTTTAATGAATACGCGTTTAACCTCCGCTGTTTCGTTATCATAATGCTTAAAACTTGCACAAGCGACAGGCGTATCTTCATAGTATGCCACAATAGCATTATGAATTTCCTCTAAGCGATTATGTGGAATATACTGTAATCGTTTTTCCTCCCCGCCAACCAAATCATTCAGGAATGCATCCAATTCATGGCATAATTGAATAAAGACCGGGTCGAACCCGTTTGTATATTCGTATCTCATATGATTACCTCGTTGAGTACAGTTTATTTACAGTCGATATCAAAGAGATTATAACATATTTATTACTGAATAAGAAAGAGACCCAAACAAAAACAGGCCGACACATCGTCAGCCTGTTTTTGTCCTTACGAACATTCGTTGGTAAACTGCTCGCACATAAATCCGAACCCTCAATATCCGCTTTTCGTCCTCTTTCATTTTGAGAAAGCAGGCTTACTGCTTTCTTAAAATTGGGGTTTCCAAAGGGGGATAAATCCCCTTTTGGCACACGACTTTACGTAACAAAGTGTAGTGTGTTATACCTTCGCTGTCAGCATGGATGTATTTCAATCTTCTTTATCATCTTTCTTATTCACTTTCTTTATTACCGCTACAACTAACGTAGCAAGCAACCCGACAGCGGATACTACAAAAAGTATCATCGCAGAATTGTCGTTGGGGTTTTCCGCAACTTGTGAAGGAGATTGTCCAAATAAGTTAATTGCGGCCATTGCAAGTACTATTGCAAAAATAATCGAAAGAATTAAGGTTATTACGGTTTTACGGTTTTGAGCTTTTGGAGGAAGATATGCGTTAAAAGCAATTAATCTAACAAGATAAATGCTCATACCAGCCATAATGATGACCATGACATTAGCAGGGTAGTTAAGCCACCTGATTCCTGCTCCGTAAAGGCCGCAATCAAATAATAAGGCATAGAACATTAACATAAACATTTGGTTCCCTATACTATTACGTCGTTCCCTTTGCATTTCGTCCAGACCGTTTTTATTATTTTTCATTATCAGCATCCTCCCAAAAAAGTTGGTCAAGCGTTTTCCCAAGTGCTTTGCAGATAGCAATACAAAGTTTTATTGAGGGATTGTAATCGCCTTTTTCAATGGCATTCATTGTTTGACGTGCCACTCCGACGGCTTCCGCAAGGTCTTTTTGTGATATGTCTTTGGCGGCTCGTGCGGATTTTATCCGCAGGTTTTTGCCCATTCCTACCACCCCCTGGAAGCATAGTAACATAATAAAGACGTAATGTCAATTATATAAGACAATAATATTTATATATATGACATATAGGGATGAATAAAAGACTACATTTTGCTTATATGTAGTCTTGAAGTTACGTTATATAGAATCTGCGATTATTCGCATTTTACGGTTATATAACACAAATCCGAACCCTTCGTCAATCGAAAAGACTGGTGAGCGGTTCGGATTATGTTGCGTTTGGTGCGGATAACAGGACTTGAACCTGCACGGGTTTGACCCCACTAGAACCTGAATCTAGCGCGTCTGCCAGTTCCGCCATATCCGCGTTTTAAAAAAGCCGCAAAGCGACTTTTATGTGGTGGAAGGGGGTGGATTCGAACCACCGAAGTCGTCGACGGCAGATTTACAGTCTGCTCCCTTTGGCCACTCGGGAACCCTTCCATGAAAACATTAAGTTGTTACCTTATCAAAATAATAGAACAAAATCTTACTATAATAAGCTTTGTTCACAACGGTATTGTAAACGATGGGGACAGCTATTGTCAAGTGGAAAATAGAAGTTGCCAAAACATTTGCCAACAGAAATTTTATTACTTTATTATTTAAATTTTGGATAAGCGAGGTATTAACTAATAAGGTTATTCATATATTTTAACTGACAAGTGGTTTTATATTAAAAAATGTCTGGAGGTTAGTATATGGAGGCGTACAATATCTACAAGGATATAGCCAAGAGAACTCATGGAGATATTCTTATTGGAATAGTAGGGCCGGTCAGGACGGGAAAATCTACATTTATAAAAAAGTTTATGGACTATTTCGTACTGCCGAATGTAAGCGATATAAATGAAAAAGAGCGTGTAATAGACGAGATGCCGCAGAGTGGCGCCGGCACTATGATAATGACTACCCAGCCAAAATTTGTGCCGAATGAGGCGGTAAACATAGATGTAGGCGAAGACGCTAAGATGAGAGTCAGAATGATAGACTGTGTCGGATATATGGTAGACGGTGCAAGAGGCCACATGGAAGAGGAAGGGCCGAGGATGGTAAGGACGCCATGGTATGACTATGATATACCGTTCGAGGATGCAGCGGAAAAAGGCACGAGAAAAGTAATAAGCGACCATTCGACTATAGGCATAGTCATGACGACAGACGGGACTATAACAGAAATACCGCGTTCAAGCTACGTCAATGCAGAGGAAAGAGTGGTAAACGAGTTAAAAGCGTTAAATAAGCCTTTTATGATAGTTTTAAATTCTGCAAATCCCGAAAGCAACGATGCGCAGAAACTAAGAGATGCATTAAGCGAAAAATACGGTGTCACGGTAATGCTTTTAAGCGTTCTTGATATAGACGAACAGAGCATAAAGGATATATTAAGGGGAATTCTGTTTGAGTTCCCAATAAAACAAGTAAACATAAACTTTCCGGGATGGGCGCAGGCGCTATCCGATGAACATTGGCTTATAAAAGATATGATTTCCAACATTAAAAAGGTATTTGGAGATTTGAAACGGGTACGCGATTACAAAAAGGTCATGTCTGCATTCGATAATGCCGAATATGTAACAGATAATACCATGGGAGAGGTATTCTTAGGCGAAGGCAGGATAAATATCGATCTTGATTTTGATAATGCTCTATTCTACAAGGTTCTAGGGGATGAGTGTGGATATGAAATAAAAGATGATTATCACCTGGTTTCCATGATAAAAGGGCTCACTGCTGCCAAAAAAGAATATGATAAGATGGAGCAGGCGCTTTCAGATGTCCGCCAGTGTGGTTATGGAATCGTTACCCCTTCTCTAGATGAGCTGACACTTGATGAACCGGAAATCATAAAGCAGGGCGGGCGGTATGGAGTCCGTCTTAAGGCGTCTGCGCCAGCATTCCATTTCATACGTGTGGATGTGAAGACAGAGATATCACCGATTATTGGTTCAGAAGAACAAAGCGAGGACATGATCCAGTACTTAGAAAGCGAATTTAAAGACGATCCGGATAAACTCTGGAGCACTAATATATTTGGTAAAACCCTAAACGAGCTGTTTACAGATGGGCTTTCCAGCAAACTAAACAATATGCCTGAAGATGCACAGATAAAGATACAGGATACCTTGCAGAAGATAACAAATGAGGGAAGCGGCGGGCTTATATGCATATTGCTTTAAAAACGCTGAAAAATGGCTTAAAATCAAAAAAAGCTTGAAATAATAATAACTGTATGGTAATATTTATTTGCATATCTACAAGTAGCAAGGAGTGGGGAAACCCACTCCTTATAATTTGACTATTAAATGGAGAAATTTGATTGAGCAAAAAAATTGAAAAAATAGTAGAGGGTATAGCAAAGCCTATAGTTGAGTTAAGTAATTTAGAATATGTGGATTGTGAATACCTTCTTGAAGGCAAGGAAAGGCAGTTAATTATCTATATAGATAGTGAAAACGGAGTAACTTTAGATGATTGCGAGAAGATTTCTCTTAAGGTCGAAGCTGTTTTAGACGAATTAGATCCTATTGAAGAATCATATTGTCTGTGTGTCTCTTCGCCGGGATTGGACAGGCCGCTTAAAACGGAAAGAGACTTTAATAAAAATATCGGCAATGAAGTTGATATACATCTTTATAGGTCAATAGATAAAGTTAAGGATTTTAAAGGAATTCTTACGGGATTTGGCGAAGGGAAAGTGAAAATTAAAACAAAAGGCAAAGAAATCTCATTTGATATTAAAGACGTAGCAGCCATTAAGCTGCATATAGATTTTTAATTTGGAAGGGAAACAGAAAAAATGAATGATAATCTTATAAGCGCGTTTGAGTTGCTTGAAAAGGAAAAAGGTATAAAAAGGGAAGTACTGGTAGATACGATACAGACTGCTTTAATTTCTGCATATAAGAAAAATTACAATACAGAAGGACAAATAAGCGTAGACCTGGATGAAGAGACAGGAGATATCCACGTATATGCAGAAAAAGATGTAGTTGAAGAAGTTGAAAACGAAAACAGCCAAATAAGCCTTGAAGAAGCAAAAAAAGAAAATGAAGCTTATGAAGTTGGAGATTCGTTTAAAATAGAAGTTACACCGAAATCTTTTGGAAGGATAGCTGCGCAGACCGCAAAACAGGTCATAGTACAACGTTTAAGGGAAGCCGAAAGAGACGTGGTATACGAAGAATATGCCGAACGCGTAAATGAGATAGTTACAGGTGTTGTGCAAAAGACAGACAGGTCCGGAGCAATAGTTGAGATAGGCCGTGCTGAGGCACTGCTTCCGGCGCAGGAAATGCTTCCAAACGAGAGGCTCAATATAAACGACAAGGTAAAAGTATTTATATTTGAAGTAAAGCGTGCCGTAAAAGGCCCGCAGATAACAGTATCAAGGACGCATCCGGGGCTGGTCAAGCGCTTGTTTGAAATAGAAGTCCCTGAAATTGCTAAAAATGTCGTCTTAATAAAAAGCATAGCAAGAGAAGCAGGCCAGAGGACAAAGATAGCAGTATATTCCGCAGATGAGCACGTTGATGCAGTTGGTGCATGCGTAGGCCAGAAAAAGACGAGGATTGAGCATATAGTAGAGGAACTTAATGACGAGAAGATAGATATTATACTGTGGAGCGCAGACCCGATGGAGTTTATAGCTAATGCGCTTAGGCCGGCAAAGGTTATAATGGTACAAATTAATGAAACCGAACATGCTGCAAAGGTTATAGTTCCAGACAGCCAATTGTCTCTTGCAATAGGAAGAGACGGGCAAAATGTACGTCTTGCTGCTAAACTTACAGGGTGGAAAATAGATATAAAGAACCAGCAGGCGTTAGAGGAACTTTATAAGAATAAACAGGAAGATGAAGAAGAAACGGAAGAAGAATTAGAAGAGGAATTAGAAGAAATAGAAGAAGAAATAGAAGAAGACGTGGATTTATCTGAAGACGATGTGGAAACAGAGGAAGAAGACGATACAAGCAAAACAGAATAGGTTATATGGTTATGAAGAATAAAAAGATACCAATTCGTATGTGCGTAGCCTGCCGCTCTCCGCTACCAAAAAAGGAAATGCTTAGGATAGTGAAGACAACTGAGGGGTTAAAGCTAGATTTAACAGGCAAAATGCCAGGGCGCGGTGCATACATTTGTTCTGAAATAGAGTGCCTTGAGCGGGCAAAAAAAATAAATGCATTTGAGCATGCGCTTGAAGGTAAATTGACAGAAGAGCTTTTTGCCGAAATAAGAAGAGCAATACTTAGGCGGAGAATTAATTTAGATGTATAATATGCTGGGGCTGGCTTCCCGGGCGGGGAAGTGTGTATTTGGCCAGGAGGCGTTTTTAAATGCGATTCGCGCGAAAAAAATAGCCTTAGCGGTATTATCCGAAGATGCTTCGGATAATACCAAAAAGAAAATAAGGAATGCATGCGAATACTATAATATTAAATTATTGGAGCTTAAAACAGACATGCTTGGGCAAAGCGTTGGAAAACCCGGAGTAAAAGTTGTCGGGATAATAGATAAAATGATGAGTAATGCAATTTTAAATAAAATAAAAGATTAAGGGGAGGATATCGGCGAAGCCGCCGGAAATGGTTGATGAATAACGTAAAGGTTGTTGATTTGAACAAACAAATATCAGTGAAATCTGAGGAACTGCTTGAAAAACTTATATCTTATCAGGCCGAGGTACAAAAAAATCACGCTGTATTAAAGAAATTAGAAGTGGACATGTTAAAGGCGATGCGTGAAGAAAAACAAAATGAGCTTGAAAAGAAAGCTGTAAATATCGATGAAAAATCTGCAGATGCTAAGGCAGAGCAGCCGCATGTAAAAAAAGAGGCGGCTAAGGCAAAAGAAGAGGCAGATCTAGAAGCCAAAGCTCCTAAAAAAGAAGAAAAAATAGCTGCCGGGGTTAAGGCAGGCGATATTAAAGTTGCCAAAAATACGGAAAAACCAACAGCTGCGGAAACAAGCAAGCAAAAAAGCGAACCTCCAAAAAGAACTATTTCAAGCGAAAAAAGCAACCGAAACGAAACAAGAAACAGCACCTTTAACGATAAGAACCTAAATTATAGAAACAATTCCAACGTTAAAAGAAATGAAAACATTAGAACAGAACGTTTTTCTCAAAAGCAGGATAATAGGCAAAGTAGTGACCGCTCTCCACGTCAATTTAATAATAATAGATACGAAAAGAGAGACGGGTTTACCCCGCGTCCGCAAGGGCCAAACAATTATAACAATGCGCGTGGCACTTTCAATAAGGACATGAACAAGGACGATGATTTTAAGGCTCAAGAAAGACGACCGGTTAAAAAAACGCGGCCGACATCCAACGATATTCCGGTTATGGAGGTAAAGAAAAATACCAGCCATTTGTCTAAAAAGCAAACAAATAAAAAGCCAGAAGATGATAATAGGAACAAGAGCAGGAAATCAATTATAAAAGAACGTATATTTGAATACGACGATGAGCGTATGGGTTCAAAGAAATTTAAGCCCAGAAAAGAAAAACAGGTAATAATGCCAGAACCTATAAAGATAGACCATGCTATTATATCAACAGAGATGGTGTCGGTTAAGACTTTGGCGGAGAAAACAGGCAAACCTGCAGCAGAAATAATAAAAAAACTTTTTCTCCTTGGCATAATGTGCACTATAAATTCAGAAATAGAATTTGAGACTGCACAGCTCGTATGTTCGGATTTTGGTATAGATTTAGAGTTGAAACTTGAAAAGACAGCGGAAGACTCGCTGATAGATGAAGACAGGGAAGACAGGCCGGAAGAATTAAAGCGCCGTCCTCCAGTTGTAACTATTATGGGCCATGTAGACCATGGCAAGACTTCGCTTCTGGATGCGATAAGAAGTTCGCGTATAACGGAACAGGAAGCGGGCGGAATAACACAGCACATAGGAGCATACAGGATAAAGGTTAAAGACAACTACATTACGTTTTTAGATACTCCGGGGCACGAAGCCTTTACAGCCATGCGTGCGCGTGGTGCACAGGTAACGGATATTGCGATTTTGGTTGTAGCAGCAGACGATGGTATAATGCCGCAGACTGTTGAAGCGATAAACCATGCCAAGGCTGCCGAAGTACCTATCATAGTTGCTGTAAACAAGATAGATAAGGAAAATGCAAATATAGATCGTGTAAAACAGGAACTGACAGAACATGGCCTGGTTTCTGAGGAGTGGGGAGGAGATACGATAGTCGTACCGGTATCCGCACTGACACACGAAGGGCTAGACAATCTGCTCGATATGATACTTTTGGTAGCAGATGTTCAGGAGCTGACTGCAAATCCGGAGCGTATGGCAAAAGGAACTATAATCGAGGCACGGCTTGACAAAGGAAGAGGCCCTGTTGCTACAGTATTAATACAAAACGGAACGCTTAATATAACTGATACAGTAGTCGCCGGTACTGCATATGGCAGAGTGCGTGCTATGGTCGATGAAAATGGTAAAAATGTAAAATTAGCTTTGCCCTCTCAGCCGGTTGAGGTTATAGGTTTTTCAGAGGTGCCGCAGGCAGGGGATATATTCTATGCTGTTAAACAGTCTCTCTCCCGCCAGGTAGCAGAGGAAAGGCGAGACAGGCAAAAAGCGGATATGCTTAAAAATATTGCAAAGGTATCGCTTGAAGACCTCTTTTCACGCATATCAGAAGGCAGTATAAAGGATCTTAATATAATTGTAAAAGCAGATGTTCAGGGTTCTGCCGAGGCTGTATCGCAGTCTCTTAAAAAGATTTCAAACGACGAAGTCCAGGTGAAGATAATCCACCAGGGCGTTGGTGCGATACAAAAGACGGACGTAATGCTTGCTTCTGCCGCAAATGCGATAATAATAGGTTTTAATGTGCGCCCTGATAACACGGCAAGGGAAACGGCGGAAAAAGAAAACGTAGATATAAGGCTTTATAGAATAATCTATAACGCTATTGAAGACATAGAAAACGCTATGAAGGGAATGCTAAAACCAGTATTTGAAGAAGTTATTACCGGCCATGCGCAAGTAAGGACTTTATTTAAAGTCTCCAATGTAGGTACCATTGCAGGATGTTACGTTACAGATGGTAAAATACAGCGTAACTCAAAGGTAAGGCTGCTTAGGGACAATGTAGTAGTCTACGAAGGGGAAATATCTTCACTTAAGCGTTTTAAAGATGATGTCAAAGAAGCAGTATCCGGCTATGAATGCGGAATAACGCTTAACAATTTTAACGATATAAAAGAAGAAGATGTAATAGAAGCATTTGAAATGCGGGAAATGGCACGTTAGAAAGGGAAATACATGCCAGCAGACAGGATTATAAGAATAGCACAGGAGATGAAAAAGACACTTTCAGTCATAATATCTTCTGAAATAAAGGATCCGCGTATCTCACCGATGACAAGCGTCATGAAGGTGGAACTTACGCGTGACCTTAAGTATGCAAAAGCCTATGTCAGCGTTTATGACAACGATGAAGTAAAGAAGTCTACGATTGAAGCACTAACACATGCGCAAGGATATATAAAGAAGCTTTTAGGCGAGCGCATAGACATGCGCCGTATGCCAAGCATAAAGTTTATATTAGATGATTCAATAGATGCAAGTATTAATATCGCTAAAATCTTAAAGGATATTGGGGTAAGTGAGGAAAAGTGAGCGATCTAAAATATCTGATTAAAATGATAAAAGATGCCGATACAGTATTTTTGGTAACCCATATAAACCCTGATGGCGACGCACTTGGTTCGACTTTTGCACTTTGCTATGCACTTAAATCTATCGGGAAAACAGTTATTTGCGCTTGCGACGGAAATATTACGCAACGTTATCAGACGATTTACAAAGAAGAGCAGGGATTTTTGTTAGAAAAAGTAGGCGAGGGATTTGACTTGGCTATTGCGCTTGATTGCGCTGATAAAGGAAGAATTGGGAGCTTTGCAAGCGCTTTTTACTCAGCCAAAAAGACGGCTAATATAGACCATCATATGACTAACGACAACTTCGCAGATATAAACATTGTAAAGAACGCTTCATCAACGGGAGAAATAATATACGAGCTTTTGACAGAGGCGGATATTAGCATAACAGAAAAGATTGCACAGAATCTATATATTGCAATGGTATCAGACACCGGAAACTTTTCATATTCTAACACTACAAAAAAATGTTTCTTATATACAGCAGAATTGATAGGCAAGTTCGACCATGAAGGCACTGCGAGGTTGTTATTTCATACGAGGACTTACGGCAATACCAAAATAATTGAGCTTGCAATAAGGAATTTAGAACTTTTTTACGATGGTAAAGTTGCGATAATACACTTAAGCAAAAAAGAAATTGCCTCTTGCGGCGCAAATACAGACTATGACGCCATAGTAAGCTATGGCATAGAGATAGATACGGTTATAGCATGTGCGTTTTTACGCGAGCAGGAACCAGGGCTTTACAAGGTAAGTTTAAGGTCTAAAGGCGATGTTGACGTTGCTAAGTTATCTTTGAAGTTTTCCGGAGGCGGGCATAAAAACGCAGCAGGATTTAGTTTGGCTGGTTCGCTTAGCGATGTAAAACAACAGGTGGCATATGAGCTTTCTCTTATTGTAAATAAGGACAGTTGATGAACGGTATCATAAACGTATTAAAGCCTCCGGGCATGTCTTCGTCTGGAGTGGTTGTATTTCTAAAAAGGCTTTTAAACATAAAAAAGATAGGGCACACGGGCACTTTAGATCCTGGAGCTGCAGGGGTTTTGGTTATATGTTTAAATCGTGCTACGCGCCTTTTTGATATTTTCATGGATGAGGAAAAGGAGTATATAGCTGAAATCAAGTTCGGCATATCGACAGACACTCAAGACCTATATGGATATATCACCGGCAGTAGTGAAGCCATAGCAGGCGAAAATCAGCTGCTGGATATCTTGCCTAAATTCACGGGCGAAATAGAACAGATAACGCCGATATATTCGGCGGCAAAGCAGCAAGGGAAACCCCTTTACAGCCTGGCAAGGCAAGGGCTTGATATCAGGGAGAAAAAAAGGCTGGTTACAATAAGCGGTATTGAATATCTAGGCAAGACAGGGCACAATAGATTTTTACTAAGCGTTAAATGCAGCAAAGGTACATATATAAGGACGCTTATCTCAGATATTGGTGAGAAAATCGGTATTCCGTCTGTTATGTCGTTTTTGCTAAGGACAAAGTCCGGTGAGTTTTATTTAGACAAAGCATATACGATTGATGAACTGAAGGGATTAGCATCTGAAAAAAGGATACAGGATGCAGTGATTAAGCCGGAAGATGCTCTTTTAAAGTTTAGGGCGGTAAATGTTACGAAGTCAGAAGCTGCAAAGTTAAAAAACGGCTGTACCATAGTATTTTCGGGATATACCGAAAGCGAACGAGTTAGAGTATTCTGTGATGGCTCGTTTTTGGGGCTTGCTGATGCAGTTGATGGCAATTTGAAGATTATAATCCATTTGGGTGAGGTGGAAGACAATTAAAGTTACAAATGACGTAAAGGATATTGAATGTAGTAAGGTAGCGGTGGCATTAGGGACCTTTGACGGGATGCACATAGGCCACATGGAGCTTATAAAAACACTTAAGGAAAAGGCATGTGAGATAGGGGTAAATACCCTTGTATATACTTTTTCTTCCGTTCCTGCGGAGTATTTTTCAAAAGGTAATATCAGGCTGTTTACCGTAGAACAAAAGTTAAAAGCATTTGAAAACCTTGGGGTAGACTGTGTGCTGCTAAATGAGTTTAATAAAGAATACGCGCAAAAAACGGCAGAACAGTTTTTTAATGAACTGACACATAATTTAAAAATAGGCCTTTTGGTAGCAGGTGAAAATTTTACGTTTGGGCATAAAAAACAAGGCAACTTTGAAATGCTGAAAAAAATGAGCGAAAAAGCGGGTATCCCTATCATCTGTTCAAAGAGCGTTTATTCAGACGGTGAGTTGGTCAGCAGCACGCGTATAAGGAGCCTTATATCTAAAGGAGACGTATTTACTGCGAATAAGCTGCTGATGAATCCTTATTCAATGTCAGGCATCGTCGAAAACGGGCAGAAGCTGGCGACTAGCCTGGGATTTGCAACGGCTAATATTGAACCAACGTTCAAAAAGGTAATGCCGAAATTAGGCGTCTATATAACAACTGTGAACGTCGATTCAAAAGAGTTGCTATCCATTACCAATGTAGGCATAAGGCCAACAGTTGCTAAAAAAGATGAAGTTATTATAGAAACCCATATTTTAAATGCATCTCCGAACCTTTATAAAAAGGAAATAACAGTTTCGTTTATAAAGAATTTAAGGGGAGAAAAAAAGTTTAGTTCTGTAGAAAAATTAAAAAAACAAGTTGAAAGTGATATAATAATAGCAAAACAGTATTTTAAAATTTAATTATTTACAAATACTATTGGTATATGATATTATGTCAGATAGTGTATAAAAAACCGTTTACTGAGTTTTTCGAATCTCCAACGATCTACTCTGTTTACGGGGTTAACGAAAAATGGAGGAAAAATAATGAAAAAGGAAACAAAGAACGAAGTCATCTTAAAGTATGCTACACATGAAGGTGATACTGGTTCACCAGAAGTGCAGATTGCACTTTTAACAGCTAGGATAGAAGAATTAAATGAACACTTTAAAGTGCATAAAAAGGATTTTCACTCAAGAAGAGGATTGTTAAAAATGGTTGGACATAGGAGAAATCTACTCAATTATTTAAAGAAAAAGGATATTGAGAGATACAGAAATATAATTTCCAGCCTGAACTTGAGAAAATAAATTTTTAAATAGAGCGGGGGGGAAAATCCGCTCTATTTATATTGTTAAGATGGATGTTGGTGTTAATGGAGGAAGTAAAGTAATGCAACCTAGAGTATTTGAAATGGACTTGGCGGGGAAAAAGCTGATAGTGGAGACAGGCAGATATGCAGAACAAGCAGGCGGCAGTTGTATTGTACGCTGCGGCGACACTGCGGTAATGGCTAATGCTACTGCATCTGATAAGCCAAGGGAAGGAATAGATTTTTTCCCATTAAGCGTAGATTTTGAAGAGAAAATGTATGCCGTCGGTAAAATACCGGGCGGATTTATAAAAAAAGAGGGAAGGCCTTCTGAAAAGGCGATACTTACATCAAGGCTTATAGACAGGCCGATAAGGCCGCTTTTCCCTAAAGGCTATTATAACGATGTGCAGGTGGTCATAACCACTATGTCTGTAGACAAGGATATCCCGCCGGCGATATTTGGAATGATCGGGTCATCTATTGCTCTTAGCATATCTAATATCCCGTTCTTAGGGCCTACAGGCTCTGTGGCTGTCGGCTATGTAGATGGGGGATACGTAATAAATCCAGATAGCGAACAACGTGCAAAAAGCCTGATAGATTTAACTGTATCGGGTACAAAGGATGCCGTTATGATGGTAGAAGCAGGTGCAAAAGTCGTTTCCGAACAGGTAATGCTGGATGCTATATTGTTTGCACATGAAGAGATCAAGAAGATAGTTGAATTTATTGAAAATATAGCAAATGAAATCGGAAAACAAAAGATAGAGCCTGAACTCTGTCTACCGGACGAAGCTGTTGAGGCGCAGGTACGCGAATACGCAAAAGACAAAGTAATATGGAGCGTAGATACATTTGACAGGCAGGAAAGAGAAGAACGCAGAGAACAGGTCAAAGAAGATGTTGCGGCGCACTTTGAGGAACAATACCCTGATAATCTAAAAGATATTGATTCCGCCATATATTCTATGACTAAAGAAGTTGTAAGGGACAAGATAATCAATAAAGGTATCCGCCCTGACGGAAGAAAGTTTGAGGAAATACGCCCTATTTGGTGTGATACATCACTTTTTGCAAGGACGCATGGAAGTGCGGTCTTTACCCGTGGGCAGACACAGGTAATAAATATTACTACACTTGGGGCTATAGGAGACGGGCAAACGCTTGACGGAATTTCAGAAGAGGACTTTAAACGCTATATGCACCAGTACAATATGCCGCCGTATTCAACAGGCGAGGCAAAGCCTATAAGGAGTGCATCGAGGCGTGAGATCGGGCACGGGGCATTGGCAGAAAGAGCCATAGAACCTATGCTTCCAGACGAGGCAGATTTTCCTTATGCTATAAGGACTGTATCAGAAGTCGTAAGTTCTAACGGGTCTACATCACAGGCAAGCGTATGTGCATCATCATTGTCACTTATGGATGCGGGCGTTCCGATGAAAGCAGCTGTAGCCGGCGTAGCGATGGGGCTTATTAAAGACCAGGAAAATGGTAATATAGCAATCTTGACGGATATACAGGGCCTTGAAGATTTCTTCGGAGATATGGACTTTAAAGTTGCAGGCACGAACGAAGGTATAACTGCTATCCAGATGGATATTAAAATAAAAGGCATAGACAAAGAAATCTTGACACGTGCTCTTGAACAGGCTAGAAAGGGAAGGCTTTTTATACTTGACAAGATGAACGAAGTTTTAGCAAATCCAAGAGAAGAGCTTTCACCTTATGCACCTAAGATAGTACAATTTACCATAAATCCGGATAAGATCCGCGAGGTAATAGGCTCAGGCGGAAAGGTTATAAATAAGATAATCCAGGATACTGGTGTAAAAATAGATATAGAAGACGACGGGCGTGTATCGTTAACGACACCGGACAGCGAAGCTTCTAAGAAGGCAAAAGATATAATTATGGCAATAGCATCTGATATCGAGGTAGGTAACGTTTACGACGGAGTAGTAACTAGAATAATGAACTTTGGTGCATTTGTCGAAGTTGCACCGGGCAAAGAAGGCATGGTACATATTTCAAAACTTGCCAATTACCATGTCAACAACGTAGAGGACTTTGTTAAAGAAGGAGATAAACTTAAGGTTGTCGTAAATGAGATAGACAGGCAGGGTAGGGTAAACTTTTCGGCAAAAGGCTTAAATCCAGAACGCGAAAAAGAAAAAAAGCCAAAGCATAAGGAAAGAGAAGAGCAGCCCGAAAAAGAAAATTAAAATAATCAAGGGAAAAAAGGGGTTTAACCCCCTTTTTTTTAAACTCTAATTGAATAAAAATATACTTGGTGAATAAACTGTAATGAGGTGTTCACATATGAAAGAGTATCAGATAAGTTTTAAAAGATCACTCATTACAAACATAGCCATAGCAGTGATAATAGTATTTGTATGTATAGCTACATTTAGTACAGAGGTGCAGAGCTTTGTCGCAGGGACTCTTAATGCTCCAGTATTTAAGGGGAATTCAAACGGGAGCAACGTCGCGTTGGCGATCTCCGTTTGCAATAAGGACAACATAGATAAAACGCTAGAAGTACTGGATGAAAGCGGAGCAGATGCTAGCATATTTTTATGCCCGGATATATACGAAACGAACATGGACTTGATAAATGAGCTTTTAGCTAAAGGAATACATACCGGGATATACGTATGTGCCGAGCATTCGCTTGGCAATTTAGAACTAAAGGAAGGGGACTATGTGCTTTGCACGCCGTCTTTTAAAAAAGATAATTTAAAAAACGCGTCAAAAGCTATATTTTTAAACGGTACGGTTGATGCAAACAAGATATATTCATACGAAAAAGAGCTTACGCTTAATGAAAATATGATTATAGTGTATAATATAGACGACGGCATATATAGGCTGAAGGCTTTGTTAAATGAAATTACGGATAAAGGTTATAATATTGTAAACGTTAGGGATATTTTAAATGAATAATAATTTATAGGAGATTAACATATGATATTTGAGCACAAGTTAAGTAATGGCATAAGAGTTGTTGCGAAGCAGATGACTTCTTATAAATCGCTTTCAATGGGAGTATGGGTAAAGACCGGCTCTGCATGTGAAACTCAAGAGGAGAACGGCATCTCGCATTTTATAGAGCACATGCTTTTTAAAGGGACAAGCAAGCGAACAGCTAACCAGATCTCGTACGATATAGACAGCATGGGAGGTAGCATAAACGCCTTTACTTCAAAGGAATGCAGTTGTTTTCATATAAAGGTTATGAGTGAAAAATTTGAAGACGCTGTAGATGTTTTGTCCGACATAGTTTTTAATTCGAATATAGGTGAAAATGAGATACAAAGGGAAAGGGCAGTAATTTTAGAAGAGATAAAGATGACTAACGATAATCCGGAAGACTGCGCACATGAAAAACTTTCCGAAACATTTTTTGCGGATAATCCGGTGGCTAAGCCTATTTTGGGGCCGCCTGAAAACGTAAGCAGTTTTAAAAGAGATAACTTTATTTCATACATGGATAAATTTTATTACCCGGCAAATATGGTTATATCTATTGCAGGCAACTTTGAAAAAGAATCAGCCTTTGAAATACTGGAAAGATATTTTGGAGGATATAAAAAAGTTTCGCCGTCTGAGCAAACACAAGACTGTGTATTGTCTAATGAAGCTATAAGATGCTTTGCAACTGTAAAGAAAGACACACAGCAGCTTCATATGTGCCTTTCTTTCCCGGGGTTTACCATGGAAGAAGAAAAGAGATATGCACTTTCTATACTAAATAACGTAATCGGCGGCAGCATGTCTTCTGTTCTATTTCAAAAGGTACGTGAAGAAAAAGGGCTTGTTTACTCTGTATATTCATATATGACAGCTTATACAAAGGCAGGTATGTTTTCCATATATGCAGGTACGTCTCAAGATTATATCCGCGAGGTTACGCAGATAATATCAAGAGAGTTAAACTTGATAAAAGAAAAAGGTATATCTGAGGATCAGTTTAAAAAAAGCAGAGAACAGCTCTGTGGGAATTTTATACTGTCTACAGAAAGTACATCGACCATTATGAACACACTTGGGAGGAACATGCTTTTAAGAGGTATAGTTTTAACAGAAGAAGAAGTACTCGATGCTTTTAAAAAAGTTACTATAGACCAAGTAAATGAGATAATACCATACATAATTGACTTTGATAGGTTAACAAGAGTATACGTTGGGAATGTTTTGCCAGATGAGGAACTTAAAAAGCTTATCTAAGCCTATGAAAAGTATATAAAAGAGTTTAAAAAAGCCGTATTGGTGCGGCTTTTTTATATTTGCTTTTATGTAACCATGCGATTTTTTACTTCATATTATGTGGTATCAGTAATGTATGGAGGAATAAAATGAGGGAGATATTTGTCATAGGCGGGGATAAAAGGCAACTTCTGGCCGCGCAGATCTTAAAGGAGCATGGTTATACGGTAATGATCTACGGCTTTGAAAAACTGCCGGAGGCCATAGGCGATATGAAACCGGCAAGCCTTAGTTTGGAGAATAAAATAGTATTATTGCCGCTCCCATATAAAAATGAGTATGGATACATAAACATGCCGTATTCCGAAAAAATAGTGCACTTAACAGATTTGGCAGAGGAATTAAGTAAATGCAGCTACGTCGTACTTGGAAAAGCGGATAAAGAGGCTATTGAAATATTAAAAGGCTGTGATGTCCCATATTCAGACCTTATGAACGACGAAGCTTTTGTCGTCAAAAATGCCAGGATAACCGCCGAAGCCGCTGTCAACTGCATCCAGGCCCGTTCAGAAAAAGCAATACTTGACCTTGATATTTTAATCAGTGGATACGGTAGGGTGACACGCTGCCTGCTTCCAATTTTAACGAGCATGAGCAGCAAAATAACCGTATGCACAAGAAGCCGTAAAAACGCGGAGTGGGTCTTTACCCACGGCGCAAGGCCAGGCGACAGCAATAATATTAAAGAAGAAGTCAAAAATGCAGACATAATAATAAATACTGCTCCGGCCGTGATTTTCGGTAAAGAAGAGATATTGGCAACCAAGCCGGATGTAATGTACTTTGAACTTGCATCTCCTCCGTACGGAATAGACTTTAATGCAGCTATGATGCTTAAAAGAAAGGTTTATATAGAATCGTCTCTGCCGGGCAGGTATTATCCTGAAAGCGCAGCGCAGGCGGTTTGCGAAGCTTTTTTACGAGCGGTTGAAAGTGGGGATATGGTATGAGTTTAAAAGATAAAAAAATAGGTTTTGCAATGACAGGGTCTTTTTGCACATTCAAGATCTGCCTTGAGGAACTAAAGCGGCTGTGCGAAACAGGGGCACAGGTTATGCCCATACTTTCGTATAACGCTGCGAATACAGACACCAGGTTTATGACAAGTGAGAATTTAAAACAAAAAATTGAGGAAATAACGGGAAAGGCTCCGATATATTCTATAGTTGAAGTAGAGCCAATAGGGCCTAAGAAGCTCCTGGATTTGCTTATAATTGCACCTTGCACAGGAAATACGCTTGCAAAAATAGCTAATTCAATAAGCGACACACCTGTTACTCTTGCTGTAAAATCACATTTAAGGAATGGAGGGCCTATTTTAATAGCAGTATCTACAAATGACGGGCTTGCCGCAAACGCAAAAAATTTGGGGTTGATTTTAAATATGAAAAATATCTATTTTGTTCCATTCATGCAAGACGATTATCAAAAAAAATGCAACTCGCTTATTGCAGATATGGGTCTTATAATCCCGGCGGCATGGAGCGCGCTTAACGGCGAACAGTTACAGCCTTTACTTGTTTGATCGTTTTAGAATAATAAAATAAAATTTACAAAAACTACGTTTAAATAATTTTTAAGGAAACGTTATATGGATGAACAAAAGCAAAACGACAACAGGATAGAGGCTATTAAAGAATTAGGTATGAATTCGCTTACTAAAAGTGAGGAAAGCGACATACATATGATTAATATAATAGGTCAGGTAGAGGGACACACAGAGCTTCCGCCACAGAATAAAACGACAAAGTACGAGCATATTATCCCTCAGCTTATAGCTATAGAGCAAAGCAAAAGCATACGTGGATTTTTAATTATATTAAATACTGCAGGAGGAGACGTAGAAGCCGGGCTTGCAATAGCCGAAATGATAAGCTCTATGACAAAACCGTCTGTATCATTAGTACTTGGGGGAGGGCACAGCATCGGAGTGCCGCTGGCAGTCAGCGCTGATTATTCATTTATAGTGCAAACAGCAAGCATGACCATTCACCCAGTCAAGATGAATGGCATGGTAGTGACTCTGCCACAGACGCTTGAATATTTTAATAAAGTACAGGACAGGATTTTGCATTTTATATGTAAACACTCACATATTGAGTTAAAGCGTTTAAGAGCACTAATGATAAATGCAGGCGACATAGCTAACGAAGCTGGTACGCTCCTGATAGGCAAAGAGGCGGTTAAAGCCGGCATTATAGACAAGGTAGGGGGCCTTAGCGATGCTATTTCAAAGTTAAGGCAGCTGATCGGCGAAAACGATAAAAGAGCCGATGTTTCAAAAGAGAAAAAGTCGGTTTCGGAGGGAAAAAGGTGATACTTTATACGATCTTCGATGTAAAAAAGATAATGGAGAAAAGAGAGGCAAAGGAAAAAACCAGGTATTACTTAAGCAGAGGCGGAGTTTGCCTTGTAGTTGATAAGAGAAACGATAAGTATTATTTAAACCGTATAATAAGTACGAATCCAAACGATTATTTAAACCCCGAGATGCAACCTGGAAAAGTAATTTTTTAAAGGCCAGCTTTATAAAAGGCTGGTCTTTTTTTAGTTTTAACCTTCCATTAATATAGTATAAATTAAAATCTTCTTTTAATATACAAAATTATTATGTATAATATATATGTATATCTATGTGTTTGTTGAGGTGGGACTTTTGGCAGTCAAGAAAACGAACCGTAAAAATATCGGAACTTACAATTTGTCACAAAATGATAAGTCACTTAAAAATGAGTTCATAGGGATTATATTGATAGCGCTGGCTATATTCCTTGCGTTTGCAGTATTTACTTCTGCAGCAGGAAGCGTTGGGGTGCTGTTTAAAAATATAACTATGGGCATATTTGGCATGTTAGGATATCTGTTGCCGCCGGCACTTTTAGTCATCGGGATTTTAAGCATAGCAAAGATAAGAACTTCAAGTGTTGGGCAGGCAATTTCCATTTGCGTACTAATTTTGTCTATTTCTTCGTTTATTCATCTTTTTTACACAGGTGCTATTTCGGTTTCAGACGGGTTTTTGCAATTCGTTTTAAATAGCTATAAAGTTGGAGCAGAAAATATCGTTGGAGGCGGAGTATTCGGCTCGGTGCTTTCATACTTGTCCTATGTATTTTTAGGAAGTGTAGGAAGCTATATTCTCTTCGTTGCGCTTATAATATGTATGATAATGGTCATAACCAGGCTTTCTATCAAAGAAGTCAGCAAAGATATTGCGGATATAAGCACAAATACCGTAAACAAAATAAAAAGCAGCATAGACGATATGAAAAATAAAAAGAAACTTTATATAAATGATGTTGGTTATACAGCTAGATATACTAAAAAAAGCGCGTTATCATCACACGACGATATCTTCTTTGAAGAGGATGAGTTAGATGATGATATGGAGTTTTTCAAGGATACGCCTAAAGACGATGATTTATTAAAAACGTCGGACAGGCTGTTTGAACCGCCTTATGCATCCGGAGCGTACGGAAGGCATGGCAAGCCATATGCCGCAAAAAAAATGGGAACGGGTGCTGCGCATGAAACTGCTCAGGAAGAAGATTATGAGCACTTAGAGGAAGAAAGCAAGAGTTATTCTAGTGCAAAACAGGAATATAAGCGGCCGCCGCTTACATTGCTTGATCCGATAGCAGATAAAAAACATTACGGCGGTTCTTCAAACGAGCAGAAAAAGGGAGCAGCGATACTTGAAAGCACGCTTAATGATTTTGGTATCTCCGCAAAGGTAATTAACATATCACGCGGGCCTGTGATAACAAGATATGAATTGTTGCCGGCGCCGGGAATAAAGGTATCCAGGATCGTAAATCTAGCAGATGATATTGCGCTTAACCTGGCTGCACCACGCGTTAGGATAGAAGCGCCGATACCGGGTAAATCTGCCGTTGGAATAGAAGTGCCAAATAGCAAGACCGACATGGTATATATAAAAGAACTGCTGATGACGAATGAGTTTAAGTATGCACAGTCACCGCTGTTTACAGCGCTAGGAAAGGATTTGGCGGGTAAAGCGATATATGCAGACATTGCAAAGATGCCGCATCTGCTTATTGCCGGCGCCACAGGGTCGGGTAAAAGCGTATGTATTAATACTCTTATAACCAGCCTGCTTTATAAGGCTACACCGGATCAACTAAGATTTATACTTATAGATCCAAAACGTGTAGAGCTAACTCCGTTTAATCAGATACCGCACCTTTTTATCCCTGTTGTGACAGATGCAAAAAAGGCGGCGAGTGCACTTAACTGGGCAGTACAGGAGATGACAGAACGCTACAAGATGCTGGCGGCAGCCGGTGCTAAAGATATAATACGTTATAATACCGTGATGAAAGGCGAAGATGTACCTTCGCTGCCATATGTACTTGTAGTAATAGATGAACTTGCCGATTTAATGATAGCCGCCCAACGTGAAGTTGAAGATGCGATTTGCCGTATAGCACAGCTTGGCCGTGCATGCGGAATTCATTTGGTCATAGCTACACAGCGGCCTTCTGTTGATGTAATTACAGGTGTAATTAAGGCAAATATCCCGTCTAGGATAGCTTTTTCAGTTTCTTCACAGGTAGATTCCAGAACTATTTTAGACATGGCCGGCGCTGAAAAGCTTATGGGTAAAGGTGATATGCTTTACCACCCATTGGGAACGGCTAAGCCGTTAAGGCTACAAGGTGCTTTTATACACGATGGTGAAGTCGACCGCCTGACTGCATTTTTGAGGCAGGGAGGCGAACCTGAATATGATAAACAGGTGCTAAAAGAAGTTGAGTCGGATGATAAACTTAACGGAGGCAGCGGAGAGGTAGACGAACTTTTCAAGCGCGCAGTTGAAATAGGTTTAGAATACGGGCAGGTCTCTACGTCTATGATACAAAGAAGGCTTCGTGTTGGGTATGCACGTGCAGGAAGACTTATAGATGAAATGGAGCAAAGAAACCTAGTAAGCGCTTTTGAAGGCTCCAAGCCCAGAAAGATGCTCATAAGCCGCGAGGAATTTAACGATATATTTGGTGAGGATGTAGGATGAACGATTTAAGCATAGGAGTAATATCGCTGGGATGCTCTAAAAACAGGGTAGACACTGAAAACATGCTATTTCTTATAAAAGAAACAGGTGCAAATATCGTTGAAGATGTAAATGAGGCGGATATAGTAATAATTAATACATGCGGTTTTATCGAAGAAGCCAAACAAGAGTCTATTAATACCATACTTACAGTTTCAAGGCTTAAAAAGAAAAAGTTAAAGGCGCTTATTGTAACGGGCTGCCTTTCGGGCAGGTATAAGGAAGAACTAGCAAAGGAGCTGCCCGAGGTAGACGCTTTTTTAGGTGTTTCAAACTATATGCAGATAGGAGAAGCCATAAAACAGGTTTTAGACAAGAAACGCTTTGTCAGTTTTGAAGATACGGATGATAAACTTGATCATAGTAAAAGAGTCATTACTACTCCTGCTAATTATGCTTATATAAAGATAGCCGAGGGGTGTAATAATTGCTGCAGCTATTGTGCCATACCGATAATAAGAGGTCCGCTTAAGAGCCGTACTATAGAGGATATTGTCAACGAAGCAAAGCAACTTATCAACGATGGCATTAAAGAACTGATTTTAATAGCACAAGATACAACGCGCTACGGGGAAGATATTTATGATAAACCGTGCTTATCTAAGCTTATTCGTGAAATCGCAAAGATAAAGGGCGATTTTTGGATAAGGATTTTATACAGTTATCCTGATAAAATAGACAGAGAGCTTATAGATACAATTATAAGCGAAGAAAAGGTATGCAAGTATTTAGACATACCAGTTCAGCACCTGTGTGATGAAATACTGTTCAAAATGAACCGTAAAGGCAACTTTGATACTATAAAAAACGCTGTAGATTTAATACGTAGGGCATCTGATGATTTCGTAATCAGGACGACACTAATTTCAGGTTTCCCGGGAGAGAGCGAAAGCCAGCATGAAAAAATGCTTCAACGCGTAGAGGAACTTAAGTTCGACAGGCTAGGAGTTTTTGCTTATTCTCAGGAGGAGGGAACTAGGGCGGCAAAGCTTGAAGGGCAATTAGCTAACAGCATAAAGCAGCGGAGAGTAGATGAGATAATGCAATTACAGATAGACATCTCGTATCAAAAGAACCTAAAAAGGGTCGGGAAGACTTATAAAGTCTTAGTTGAGGGAATAAAAGACAACGAAATCTTTTATGGACGTTCGTATGCGGAAGCTCCAGAAGTTGACGGCAAGATTTTCTTCGCCGCTGGAAAAGACGTAAAAATAGGCGAGTTTATAGAAGTTTTAATAACAGCAGCAGAAATTTATGATCTAGTGGGGGCAAAAATATGAACGTACCGAACAAGTTGACATTACTTAGAGTTATTTTAGTGTTTATATTAGTTATAGTTTATTATATAGATACACCGTATTCCGGGCTTTTT
Source organism: Eubacteriales bacterium (assembly GCA_041390245.1). Lineage (NCBI taxonomy): Bacteria > Bacillati > Bacillota > Clostridia > Eubacteriales > Eubacteriales bacterium. The sequence continues at coordinate 206,274 of JAWKQI010000001.1, read as the reverse complement.
TCTGCAATAGTGTTTGTCATTGCATCGCTTACGGATTTATTTGACGGGTATCTGGCAAGAAAACAAGGAATAGTGACTAAGTTCGGGAAACTACTGGACCCTATTGCAGACAAGCTTTTAGTGGGTACGGCAGTGATACTCCTCTGCGGAGATTCAATGATACATCCGATTATAGTGGCTATTCTTATCGGTCGTGAGTTTATTATAGGCGGATACCGGCTTTTAGCCGCGTCTGAAGGCGTTATAATCGCTGCAGATGTGTGGGGCAAGGTTAAGACTATTGTACAAATCGTTGCCGTAAGTTTCTTGTTGGTAAGTATGAGTTTTACGAGTATTTCACTTTTTAAATGGGTTGGAGATGCTTTGATATATGTAAGCGTACTGCTATCAATAATATCCTGTATCAATTATATAGTTAAAAACAGAAGTATCATGATATAGATAAAAATTTAAATTCTGGGGGTATAAATAGGTTATGCAAAAAGAAAAGGCATTAGAAGAAGCTTTACATCAAATAGAAAAGCAGTTTGGCGCAGGTGCAGTCATGAAGCTCGGCGAAGCTGATAAAAATATGTGCGTATCTGTAATATCGACCGGCTGTTTGGAACTCGACATCGCACTTGGGGTAGGCGGCGTACCAAGAGGCCGTATAATTGAGATATACGGCCCAGAATCTTCAGGAAAAACTACGGTGGCGCTTCATGTGGTTGCTGAAGTGCAAAAAGCCGGAGGCGCAGCGGCATTTATAGATGCGGAGCATGCGCTTGACCCTGCATATGCCAAGAGTTTAGGAGTTGACGTAGATAACTTGTACGTTTCTCAGCCGGACACTGGAGAGCAGGGGCTTGAAATAGCAGAGGCACTAATAAGGAGCGGAGCTATCGATGTTTTAGTTGTAGACTCTGTTGCGGCACTAGCACCGAAAGCAGAAATAGACGGTGAAATGGGCGCTTCATATGTTGGGCTTCAGGCAAGGCTTATGTCCCAGGCATTAAGGAAGCTTGCAGGTGTAATAGGAAAGGCAAATACAATTGCTATTTTTATCAATCAGCTAAGGGAAAAGGTCGGCGTTATATATGGAAATCCGGAGACGACTTCCGGAGGACGTGCTCTTAAATTTTACTCTTCGATACGTTTAGACGTAAGAAAAGCAGACGTAATTAAAGATGGGGATGAAATAGTAGGAACTAAGACCAGGATAAAAGTCGTTAAAAATAAAGTTGCGCCTCCGTTTAAAATTGCTGAATTCGATATTTTATACGGCAAAGGGATTTCAAAAGAAAGCAGCGTTATAAATTTTGGTGTTTCTCTTGGCATTTTGGAGAAATCCGGGGCATGGTTTTCATATGAAGGGCAGCGCCTTGGGCAGGGAAGAGATAACGTCCGTAAGTTTTTAGTTGAGAACCCTGAAATCTATGAGGAAATAAAATCCAAAATACTTGCAAATTACGATTTTAATTATAAGCAGATAAATGAAGAAAATGCTTGATTTTCGGCAATAATAGGACATAGTTGCAAAAAAATTATATTTGGTATATAATAATAATACAAATTAATATTGAGGTGGTGCAGTATTCTAGTCGGTACTGCCGGTTTGGAGGGCGGGCCTAAAAATCCGTCAAAGGGCACATCGATGAAGTTTCTGGTGGTGGCTTTTTACGCCCCGTAGAGAGCTGGTGCTGGAAGTTAAGGATGATGGGCAATCTGTAAGGGCATACACGAATTTGACCCAGCCTCCGTGGAGACCTAATATGGTGGCTTAACCGCTACTGTTTAGGATTAAACCTGTGATGCGGCCATAAGCTGTGTACAGTGTAGCCTGCCTTGAGTTTGTACGGTGGATTTTGATTTATGGCTTTTAATATCCCGGCCAGGATATTAAAGCTTATGTAGATGAAACCGTGCTGGCAAAAGAGGCTATAAACCGGAATTGTGCTGTCGAGGAAAGCTCCTAGACTGTGCTATATTTAATGCGATATGTTGGGGATTATAGTGTAAGCTAAACGGCAATCCAGCCGCGTCACTGGTGACAGGACGTTTAAAAATTTAAAGGGAAACCGCTTTCTTGGCGACAGAGAGTATTTTTAAGGGAAAACCTACTGGACCTAAGCTGCAAAGTTTATCCGATATATTACCACCTAAATAATATTTTAACCGCCTTTAGCTCTTTATATGAGTTTAAAAGGCGTTTGTTTATATTATATGGTTTTTTAAAAAAGAGGAGTTGATTTTTTGCCAGGCAACGGAAATGGCGGAAGGCTTAAAACCGTAAAGTTTTGGACATTAAAGATATTTTTCATAACATTGATATTAGCGGCTGCTTTTAGTTTTTTAACTGAGTATTTCATGAACGATCTAAACATAATAGTAGCTGTTTTGCTTGTGCTTTTAGTGCTTTTGATAGGCGTAGCTTTCGATATAATAGGGATTGCTTTTGCAACATGCGATAAAACGCCGTTTGTAGCGATGGCATCCAAAAAAGTGAAGGGCGCAAAAAATGCGCTTATGCTTTTAAAAAACGCTACATCTGTTTCTAACTTCTGTAACGATGTTATAGGGGACATATGCGGTATAGTATCCGGGGCGGCCGGCGCCGCTATCGCAGTTAAGATAATACTGATAAGCCCTACGATACCAAAGTTGCTTTTAGGTATAGCCATAAGTTCGTTTATAGCGGCTATGACAGTTTCTTTAAAATCGGCGGGGAAAAAGTATGCCGTTAATAAAAACAAACAAATAGTTCAAGATATAAGTAAGGTAATAGGAATCTTTAGCAGGGAAAAATAAATGGAGAAAAAGCGTCTGGACGCATATCTTACAGAAAAAAATTATTTTGATTCGCGCGAGAAGGCAAAGGCAAACATAATAGCCGGGAATGTTTTGGTAAACGGAGTTAAAGTATTTAAACCGGGCAGCAGTATTTCAGACGGAGCGGATATTACATTACTTAACACCGAGGAAAGGTTCGCAAGCCGCGGAGGCTTTAAACTTCAAAAAGCCCTGGACGTTTTTAATATAGACGCAAACGGAAAGATAGCCGTTGACGTCGGTGCATCGACAGGAGGTTTCACGGATTGCCTTTTAAAAGCTGGAGCTAAAAAAGTCTATGCTATTGACGTTGGGTACGGGCAGCTAGCATGGCAGCTCAGGAACGATAAAAGAGTCGTTGTTATGGAAAGGCAAAATGCCAGATTTTTAGAAAAGGGCATGTTTTCTGATAGAATAGATATGGCAGTTATGGATACTTCATTTATATCTCTAACTCTTATTTTGCCGGCTGTAAAACGGATAATTGAGGAAAACGCGATTTTGGTGTGCCTTATAAAACCGCAGTTCGAAGCGGGCAGGGCAGACGTTTTAAAAAACGGCGTTGTAAAAGATGCTTCAGTGCACGTCCGGGTCATAAAAAAAATTATAGATTTTGCTGACAGTATAGGGCTTGGAGCAGCGGGGATAGACTACTCGCCGATAAAGGGCCCAAACGGCAACATAGAATATCTGCTATACTTAAAAAACGGAATTTCCGGTACGGAAGTGGATATTGACAGTATCGTAAAGAAAGCACATAGAAATCTTTAATAGATTTTTTATACAAATAAACCTTGCATATTTATTCATTTAATATTATTATATTCTTAAACATATCATTTTTCTGGCATTGAAATCAGATTTGGAGTTAAGCAGTTATGGAGATAGGATTGCATGTTAATACAATTAAAGATGAAAATCTTGTCTTCACTAAGAAAATAGTTAGCATGCTTTTAAACCAAAATGAGAAGGTAAAGCTAAGTAAAGAGCTTTTGCCTCACTTCCCTGGGTTTGAGAAATTAGATTTTGATAATATAGACGTATTACTTATAGGCGGTGGAGACGGGACAATACTTAGAAACGCTAAAAAATGTGCTAAACATAATGTAAAGATTTTAGGCGTTAATTTAGGTACTCTTGGTTTTTTGTCTGAAATAAGCGCAACTGGCGTCAGTGAGGCCGTAAAACACTTGAAAGAGGGCAGTTATTTTGTAGAAGAGCGTATGATGCTTGAAGTCAAGGCCTTTAGCAAAGATGGTAACTTATTAGGAACAGACACAGCCTTAAACGATGTGGTTATATCCAAAAAGAATATTTCAAGAACTATAAATATTACTTATCATGTAAATAATACTTTAGCAGATCACTTCCGCGGCGACGGGCTTATAGTATCAACGCCTACCGGATCTACCGGGTATTCGCTGTCTGCGGGGGGGACGGTTATAAGTCCTAGTATAAAATGTATCATGGCAACACCGATTTGTGCGCACTCGCTTTCTTCAAAAAGGCTGATTGCAGAAGTTAATGATAAAATCAAAGTAAATTTTCGCGCATCAGACGGGGAAACCGTTATTGCCGTTGACGGCCGTGAAAGCTATATTTTAGGCAACGACGATTATGTTGAAATAGGCAAGTCTGAACTTACAGCGGAATTTATACGTTTTAATAAAGGATATTTTTACTCGGTCCTACGTGAAAAATTTGCTTCTTGGAAAGATTAAAGGTTAAAATATATTTTATTTAGGTAACTTACTATGAAATCTGTTAGACAAAGCGCAATTTTAGAAATCATTCAGCAGAATGAAATTGAAACTCAGGATGACTTGGTTAAGTATTTAAACAGCCATGGTTTTAATGTGACCCAGGCTACTGTGTCAAGAGACATAAAAGAACTTAAGCTTATTAAAGTCCTGGCCGATAATGGCGTGTATAAGTACGCAAAAAGTATTGTAAAAAACCATGATAATTTGGATTTTTATATAAACATATTTAAGGATTGTGTGAAAAGCATCGTGAAAGCCGGCAACATGATAGTTGTAAAAACTTTGTCCGGTTCTGCTAACAGCGCAGCCGAACTTATAGACTGCCTGGAAATACCCGAAGTTGCGGGAACTATAGCTGGAGACAATACTATCTTTATTGCCGTAAAGGATGAAAGCTCTATTTCAGATATCATTAAGATGCTTAACAATCTATGAGGTAAAGTAAATTATGTTACTGACGCTCAACATCAAGGATATTGCGTTGATAGACGAACTGATGATCGAATTTTCTCCGGGGATGAACGTTTTGACCGGCGAGACCGGTGCAGGGAAATCGATAATCGTTGATTCGCTTAATCTGGCCTTAGGCGAGAGGGCGGATAAAGACTTGATACGCGCCGGAAGTGAGACGGCTTATGTCGATGCGGTTTTTGATATAAGCGGGAAAATGAAGGAAGAACTTAAAGGCTATGGCATTTCGTCGGATGAGGATATGCTTATTTTTTCGCGCGAAATTTCCAAGAGCGGCAAAAACCTGTGCCGTATAAACGGCAGGCCGGTAACTCTTTCCTTATTGAAGGAAATAAGCGATAAATTGGTAGATATCCACGGACAGCACGAACACCAGTCTCTTTTAAATGAGAAAAACCATCTCGTGTTTTTAGATGATTACGGCGGCAAAGAGCTTTTAGAAGATAAAGAACTGGTGAAAAACGCATATACAGAGTATAGCAAAACGCTTGCCTCCCTTAATAAACTTAAACTAGACGGGGACAGGGAGAGAAAATTAGACGTATTAAAGTACCAGATAGATGAAATAGAAAACGCTAAGCTAAAACCGGAAGAGGAGACAGCACTCTTAGAAGAAAGGGCGCTTCAGAGGAACAGTGAGAATATTTTAAGCGCACTCGAGAAAAGTTATGACGGCCTTTACGGCGGTGTAAATGGTGCAGCATTGACAAACATAAAAGAAGCTGTTTCGGCTATGAAATCAATAGCTTCGTTTTCAGCGGATTACGACCGCCTGGCGCAGAGGTTAAGCGACAGTTATTATAATCTTGAAGAATGCGTATATGACCTTCGGGATCTGAAAAATAGGATTTCTTTTGATGAAAGTAGTATGGAAAGTATAGAAGACCGCCTGGCGCTTATAAATACTCTTAAAAGAAAATACGGCGGCAGTGTTGAAGAGACCCTTAAATTCAAGGAAAAAGCACAGGAAGAATACGATATACTGCTAAACAGCGAGCAGATGATAGAAAATCTTACAAATGAATTGGCGCAAAGAAAGGAAAAGCTTGTTTTACTTCAAAATGAACTTACAAAAAGGAGAAAGAAAGCGGCCGGTGATTTTGAGAAGGACATTATAAACCAATTAAGTGATTTAGGCTTTAACTCCTGTGAATTCAGCGTTACATTTTTAAATGAGGGGAACCTTAAATTAAGTGAAAACGGGCAGGACGAAGTGGAATTTTTTATATCCCTAAATAAGGGACAGCCTTTAAGGCCGCTTAGAAAGATAGCGTCCGGCGGCGAGGTATCTAGAATAATGCTGGCGCTTAAAAATGTACAGGCAGGGGCAGACCAGATAGACAGCTGTGTCTTCGATGAAATAGATACCGGTATCAGCGGGAAAACGGCTAATACGGTCGCTAAAAAGATGGCGAAGATATCTATCGGCCGCCAGGTCATTTGTGTAACGCATCTGCCGCAAATAGCAGTCATGGCGGACAAGCATTTTATAATAACAAAGGAAAATGCAGGAAAAACTGTCAGGACTAATGTCATAAAACTCGATAATGAAAGCCGCATAGAGGAGATAGCAAGGCTGTCCGGCGGGCAAGTATCAAGCGCCTCATTGCTTCACGCACGGGAGATGATTAAAACTGCAGGCGAAATAAAAGGGCAATTATAATATATAAGTTAAGTTATTCATCATATTATCATCTTTTTAATTATATACATTTATCTAGATAGGTATATTTTTAAAAAAGGTGATAGCTATGGATTGTATTATTGAAATAATAAAAAAATGGTGGCTTTTGATAATTGCCGGTATAATTGTGCTTTTGTTGATCTTGACTATGTGCCAGAATCAAACTGATTCTCAAAGTAAGGACAGTGAATCCGGCAATCAAGTAAAAGCGGTTTTATATCTGGAAAACGATTACGGCTATCTGGTGCCGATCGTTAAAAGTGTCGACATTGAAGACGGCGTCTGTGCCGCAGCGTTAAAGAGCTTATCGGATAAAGATACGATAGAGGGGTTAAGCCCTACCTTGTCTGAAAATTCGTTTTTAGGTATAGAACTGGTAGGCGATACTGCTATTGTAAATTTGGATAAGAATGCCTTTGAGGCCGATAACCAGATATCCGAACAAAACAAGGTAAAAGCAGTAGTAAACACATTAACTGAGTTTGGGACTATAAGTAAGGTCAAAATAACATTAAACGGAGAAGAAACAAAAGAGCTTCCATACGGAACGGATATATCTGCTACATTTGAGAGGTTCGATTTAAATGCCGAGAGTGTGGATAGTGAAGTCAACGTGGCTGAAGCAAATAAAATGATACTTTACTTTGAAGACATAGACTTAACGCACATAGTTGAAATAACCAGGTATACCAACGAAGAAATAAACGTTGAAAATGCGATAAACGAGTTGATAGCCGGCCCGGAAAATACTACATCGCTTAAAAACCTGTTCCCGGAGGGAACACGGCTTTTAACGGCGTTTATAGACCAATCTGATACCGTTAATCTCAACTTTTCCTCGGAGTTTTCAGAGATTTCAGAAAGCGAAATGCTTGAACAATGCCTGCTTAAGACTATCGGCTTAACCTGCAGGGAAATAGATGAAATAAAGGATATACGTATATTTGTAGCCGGCACGCCCTATGAAGCGAGCACGAACATAATGTCTATTTATCCAAATGAAATAAAATGATATTTAATGCTTAAAATAATACATATGAAAAAATAACAGGGGAAAATGTATGACGAGGGAAAAACTGATAATAGCTACTAATAACCAGGGAAAAGTAAGGGAAATAAAAGAGATATTTAAAGGGGAGTTTTTAAATATAGTTTCGTTGAAAGACGAAAATCTGGATATAGATGTTGTTGAAGACGGGCAAACTTTCATGGAAAACGCCCTTAAAAAAGCAAACGCCGTATATGAGGCCACGAAGGTGCCGTCTTTAGCAGATGATTCCGGAATATGCGTGGACGCGTTAAATGGTGCGCCGGGTATATTTTCTGCACGGTTTGCAGGAGAGTACGCTACAGACGAAGAAAACAACCAAAAACTTATAGCTTTGATGAAAGACGTGCCGGAAGATAAAAGAGGCGCAAAGTATGTTTGCGCAGTAGTGTTAAAGATAGATGAGGAAACTATAATTACAGCTTATGGTGAACTTAAGGGCAAAATAATATGTGACGCAAGAGGCACGAATGGCTTTGGTTACGATCCGTATTTTTATTTGGAAGAATATGGACAAACTACGGCGCAGATACCACCGGAATTAAAAAACAAGATAAGCCACAGGGGCCGTGCGCTTAAAAACTTAAGGGAAAAACTTTTATAATGAAAAGGCTTCTTATTATGTCCGACACTCACGGACGAAAAGACACGGTAAAAAGGATAATTTTATCTAATAAAGACGTAGACGTCATAATCCATTTAGGAGACGGCGTATCGGATATAAATGATGAAGGGCTTGATAAAAAGCTTATTTTAGTTAAGGGTAATTGCGATATAAGAAGCGATGTGCCAACGGAAAGGACAGTGACGATAGGCAATACTCGCATACTTTTAACGCATGGGCATAGGTACCACGTCAAGTTTTCTATGGACAGGCTTATATACCGTGCGATGGAGGAAGAAGTGAGCGCAGCCTTCTATGGGCACACCCATGTGCCTTGTGAAACTTTTGAATCTGGAATAATATTATTTAACCCCGGAAGCCTATGCAGGCCGCTAAATGGACAGGCAAGCTATTCTATTGCGACGGTAGACAATGGAAGGATATTTATTAAAACTATTTTGATTTAATATAGCAAATCTTTCTTGACAAACACTGCATTTTTAAGATATACTTGTCTTTGCGCGAGAGCTTAAGAGGGACTTGTAAATGCGCCTGTAGCTCAGTAGGATAGAGCAACGGCCTTCTAAGCCGTGTGCCAGGGGTTCGAATCCCTTCAGGCGCGCCAGTATGGTGGGTATAGCTCAGTTGGTTAGAGCGCCAGGTTGTGGCCCTGGAGGTCGTGGGTTCGAATCCCACTATTCACCCCACTAAAATGATGGGGTGTAGCCAAGTGGTAAGGCACGGCACTTTGACTGCCGCATCCGTAGGTTCGAGTCCTGCCACCCCAGCCAATATTGTATGACTCGCTAGCTCAGTCGGTAGAGCACTTGACTTTTAATCAAGGTGTCCGGAGTTCGAATCTCCGGCGGGTCACCAAAAAAACCGCTTAAATAGGCGGTTTTTTATTTTGATTGATTTTCTTTTTATTGTATATTTTTTGGATTTGACTTAATTTTGACTGACTAAATGTTTTTGCTTCTCAGCCCTTATAGCAATTAATCTTCCTGAGTTATTTTGGGCCTGTTTAATTTTTCTGCTAATTCGTTTCTCGAATCTATTAATTTATCCTTTTCAAAAGGAGTCCATCTTAATGCAATTTGGAATCCCAAAACAGCGGCTTGTATTGAGAAGGTTGACTTGCTTTTATCAGAATCGTATAAGACATCTAATTCATCGTTAATATTTTGAATTGTTTCTCTTGCCTTATCTAAGGACATTTTGTTATCTAAATAGTTATCTTCCGCTTCAAGTGCAGCGTTCCCTAACTGATAAGCTTCGGTGCTAATATCGAGGGGTTTACATTGTGTGATTAATATTATTATAAATATAAGTACTACAATGGCTATAATTATTTTTTTTACATTTTTCATTGCTTTTCTCCTATATATTTCCTATTTTACCATTATATCACAAACACTTTAAACTTCCTATTGCTTAACATGGCATAGTAATTGCTGCTTGATGTTTTCTGTATAAAATAGTAAAATTTAAAAAGAATAAATGAGTATAAGGAGTTGATTGTAAATGTCTGAGAAAAAGTATTTTACAGCTGAGCAGGCCCGCGAATTCGGGGAAAAACTGGGTATAGACTGGAAGAAATTTGACGTAGAGCAGTTCCGTATGGGTATGGACGTAGAGCTTGAACATGGAATAAGGGACCCGCATACGAACGTAACTGATAATGAACCGTTGACTACCGCTAAAATAGCGCTAGCCCACTTAAATGAATTCCCGGATTACTATACTCGCCTTGAAAAGATGGAAGATGAGGCGGAGGCTTACTGGGAGAACAAACAAGGTTGAAAAACAGGACTTAAATATATTTACATGCAAAAAAACCGCCATAAAAAGCGGTTTTTTTGCTTATCTATGTTATTTAAGGACGAGGGCACTTTTAGGGCAAAAACGGACACATTTCCCGCATGCTATACATTTTTCGTAGTTAACAGTAGGGGCGCTAAAACCATCTTGCTTTAATGCCCTGGTAGGGCAAACCCTCATAGAGGGGCAAGGATGGTTCTGAGGACATCTTTCTTCTATAACTATCAATTTTTTATTGTTATTTTCCATGTAATAAGTTCTCCTTATTTAGAATTATGAGTGAATTATAACTTAAGCGTTAAATAAAATTCTGTGCGCAAGTTACAGAAGAAGAACTTTTTGATTTAAATTAGATATTAATTTTTAATATTATGATATAATAAATATAAAGTAGGAGAAGTTAATTTGAGTATCATTACAATATCACGGCAGGCCTGCAGTTTTGGAGACGAGGTTGCTGAGGTGCTGTCGCAAAAACTTGGGTTGGAACTGATAGACAGGGAAAAGCTTTTGTCTAAGTTTTTCGACGGTATCTTAACCCCATATGAGCTTAAGATGCTTAGGGAAAGTGCTAAGTTTTATTTAAATGTAAGCAGCAACGGGGAAACGTTTATAGAGCGTTTAAGCCGTTCGCTTCATGAATATGCCAAAACTAATTCGGCAATATTGATAGGGTTTGCTTCTCAGGTTATTTTTAAATGCAATAAGGATGCAATCAATATACGAATTATGGCGCCTCACGATATCCGTATTACGAGGATAAAAAAACAGTATCATGTCTCAGCATCGGAGGCAGAACAAATACTTTTACAAACGGATAAAAAACATAAAAAGTTTGTGTATACCCTTTTTCAAGCGGATTGGACAGACCCGTCTTATTATGACATGATTTTAAACACAGGCGGAGTTTCAGTAGATGAATGTGTTTCATCTATAATCGCTTTATTTAAAGAAAGGGAATTAAGAATAAAGATAGAAAAGGAGCAAGAAGAGAGCAATATTATAAATAACATTTCTGAAGTGCCGATTTTTAAAAACACTTCTGAAAAGGAATTTGCGCAGATTCTTGACATGTATCAAATAGAGTGGAAATATGAACCAAAGACGTTTCCGGTAGAATGGGATGCAGAGGGGAATGTGACTTCGGCATTCAGCCCGGATTTTTATCTGACGAAATTCGATACTTATATAGAGCTTACTACCATGAACCAAAAGTATGTTACAGAAAAGAATAAAAAGATAAAAAGGCTAAACCAGCTATATCCCGGAATAAATATTAAAATAGTTTACAAGAAAGATTTTTATTCGCTTTTAGAACGTTTCAAAATCTGTAAAGGAGAATAATGGATGGATGTTTCAGGATATGAAAAGGTCGTATTCAGCGAGGAAGTTTTAAAAGAGCGCGTTAAATCAATCGGAGAGCAGATAAACAGGGACTATGCAGGCAAAGACCTAATAATGGTAAGCGTTCTAAAAGGTACGTTATATTTTTTTGCCGATCTTACGCGTTTTATAGATATACCAATACAGCTCGATTTTATGGCAATAGGCGTTTATCCGAATTCAACTAATGATACAGGTGTCGTTCGCATAACAAAAGATTTAGATGCAGATATATCCGGAAAAGATGTTTTGATAATAGAGGATATAATAAGGACAGGGTTGACAACTGGTTATCTTGTGCAAAACCTTGAGGCCAGAACACCGGCAAGCGTAAAAGTATGTACTTTATTAGTAAACCCAAAACAGCAGTTGATTAAAGTACCGATAGAATATTACGGGTTTGAGATATCAGACGAGTGGCTGGTAGGCTACGGTATGGACGTTCATGAAAAGTGGCGTAATTTACCATATATAGCTGAGGCAGGGGGCAAGGAATAAAGATTTGGTAAAATAAAAAAAGGCAAATAGAAAGCTCCAACGAACCCTATAAAAGTTTTTAATCTTCCTGGCAACCCTTTTACTGACGAAAGTTTAATCTTATTTTCGAATCATTAGCCTTTTAAATCATCTTGGAAAAGCTTTCACCTTACCTTAACTATTAATTAACCTTTAACCCGCTAATCCGATTCACAATCTGTAAATACTTTCGTACTTATTCGACTGTTCCTTCGCTTTCCACACTTTCGTATGGCGGTCTTCCGTTCCGAGTTACTTCTTCAGTATTCCTTGGAGCTTGTCTAAACTATAACCCATATTTTAACAAGTATCAAACATTATATTTATTTAAAATAATACAAAATATGTCAAAAAAGGGTAAATAAATAAAATATACGACGATAATTATAAATATCAAAATTTTTCACCGTATTTTAGGCAGTTTTAATTTGCTTATAATACGGCAAATGAGCGATACATTAGCTTTGCTGATGAATTCAAAAGTAGAAAAAATATTATAGCATAAAGCAAAATGTACCAGTTTCATATTATAATAACTGTAAATACTAATAACCGAGGTGAGTTTAAATGGCTAAGAGAAAAAATAAGAATGCCTTAAATGACATTCTTAATATGTATCGACCAACTAATACAGATCCTCAGGGTAGCTGGACTGGAGTGCCAAAAGATAAGTATGATATTCCGGTTCAGGACGCGGACGATTTATAAGATCCGTTAATAAAGACGCCACTTATTAAGTGGCGTCTTTAAATACTTTATATCTTGTTTATAAATTCTCTTATACTTTCAAGTTCTTTTTTAAGAGGCATGCCTATTACCTTCTTAAGAGCCTGGTTAAGTTCGCTAAATTGATCTCCGCTTACTTCTATCTGGTCATACTGATGTTCTCTTATATTATTTATACGCCGGTCTAATTCCGCTATTATTTTTTCTTTGATATTGTCACTCATTAATTTTCACCTCTTTTAAACTTAAAAAACTAATCTTTTTATTTTGTAGCAGCTTTAAGTGCCGGCAGTACTGGTATACAAAGAAAAAACCAAAGCGTGCTGTAAAATGGGCATATCTGCCCCAATAAATTAAAACGGCGAGTGGAATAATCCCAAACGTTTTTCTTCATACGGCAGTTAACTACAAAACCGGTCAGAAACTCTGCAAGAGTTATATAATAGCTTCCAAGCAGGCATTTAACGCCAAGCGGTAGAGTTTCATGTGATATGGGGTAAAGAAGGTTTAAGCATATTCCGCCGGCTACACTCATGCTTATGTGTGTTCTTTTCCGCCAAAAGATTTCGATCATGTTATAAACGACAGCCCCTGTTATAAAGAGCGTTAGTGTTTTTAGTATTTTTCTTTTAATCATGTTTTCTTCCATTCAAAAATGCACCGTTGAAGGTACACTTTTTTGCTTTTGATATTACTTGCGTTTAAAAGATTCGCAATTGGTACACTGTACATCTGTTGGGTCGGCTTCGTTGGTGCCTACGTTGATTTTACTAAGTGAGCAAAAGTCTTTCTCATCGCAATGGTATCTGCAATCCAATACAGTGCAGTGGATACTTTTATTGGCTTTATCGTTTGACATAAATTTCACCTCCATTATTTTCAATGTTAGTATTTTCGGCGGGATTTAAAATTATACTAAAAGATACGGATTTAAATTTACTTAAAAATTGCCGCTTAAAAATATGTTGACATAAAAGTTTATTGTTAATATAATAAAAAATGCTTCTATTAAATGCCTCCTTGGTCAAGTGGTTAAGACACCGCCCTCTCACGGCGGTAACAGGGGTTCGAGTCCCCTAGGAGGTGCCAAATTAAACAAAGTAAAAAAAGCTAGCCATTAGGCTAGCTTTTTTTATTGCATGATTTGATAAAAATAAACCCGATGCGTTAATACGCATCGGGTAATACTTTAGCAGCGGCTCCTATAACAACATCTGCAAAACTGTGCTATCAAGATAGCGATGACCAAGATAAATAAAACGACTGCAAGGATTATCAATGCGTCTAATACTGTCGCAAAAATTGCAATAGAAGCTCCCAACACTATACCAAGAGTGAGAGCAAATAATACCGCTATGAAGCACAATACTCTGTTAGAGCATAAGCAAAAACTATAATTTGATGGTGACTGTGACATAGGGCTCTGCGCACTAGACTGCTCATTATTGCTGCAACATGGTTGATTACAATACATCATACATACCTCCTTTCAGATATATGTAGTGTATACATGATATTATATGCATAATTTAGCAATAAGTGTAATGTGCCAGATTAAATTTATCAGGTAAAATTATTACAAAATATTATAAGTGGATACATAATAAGGGCTTATAATCCAGTTTTTTAATTATAATGAAAGAATTTGCCATAGTTTAAAATTTGTAGTTAAAATAACTTATATAAAGATTTTGGTGCCCACAGTTTGTTGACAAGTATTTTAATAAAAAATATAATGTATTGTAAAATCTACTATAATATATTTAAGAGGGTTAATAAGGGGTAAATTATGGGATCTATTGAAACGCGCACATTAATAAAATCTAAAAAAACGATTTTAAGCGGTCTTATCGATAAAAAACCCTATGTGACTTGTGCCTTGGTAAATGGATATTTAACTGAACTGACACAGTCTGTTAGTTTAAAAGATAATATTGAATTTTTGTATGCAGATGAAAATGAGGAAGCTGCACGCGTCTTTTTGCGTGGGCTTTTGCTTTTGGCCGGCCGTGCTGCAAGTGAGATAGGCTCGAGTTTACTGGTTGAATATGTTCTCCCAACAGGTGTTTATTGCCGCCTTTTAAATATGGAAAATTCAAAAGAAAATATAGATAAGGCAAAGAGCCTTATAAGAAAATATATTTCAGATGATACTAAAATCGAAAAGATGTCTTTTACAACTGACGAGGCGATTGAGTTTTTTGAAAAACTAAAAAAAGAAGACAAAGTTCGTCTTTTAAAATATAGGACCGCACGAAATATAACTATATATAAAAGCGGTGATTATGTAGGATACTATTACGGAATAATGGTAGATAAGACTAGCCGCCTAAAAGATTTTGAAATGGAGAACTACGGTAATGGATTTATATTAAGCGGCCCCACGCCATATAAAAATGCCGGGCTTCCATTAATACAACCAAAGCTGGCTGAAGCTTTTAGGATATCGCAGCAATGTGCAGACGTCCTTTCAGCTTCTACGGTTGCCGATTTAAATTATAAAATTGAATCTGGTGATTTTAAAGAGTTCGTTCAAATAAACGAAGCGCTGTTTGAGAGGAGCTTGGTAAAAGTTTCTGAGGAGATAATGAAGAGGGAAAAAGTAAAGATGGTTTTGATATCCGGCCCTTCATCGTCTGGCAAAACTACATCTGCGTACAGGCTAAAAATAGAGTTGAATGCCTGCGGCAAAAAATGCGTTATGCTTTCACTGGATGATTTTTATATAGAACGGGCGAGTAGGGTACCGGATGAAAATGGCAAAATAGATTTTGAATGTTTAGAGGCACTGGATTTAGAGCTTATAAATACACAGTTAAAATTATTGCTGGCAGGGGAAGAGATAGTTTTGCCAAATTACGATTTTACATCCGGTTGCAGGACTTTTAAAAATAAAGTTTGCCTTAAAAAAGGCGATATTTTAATAATAGAAGGAATACACGGTTTAAATAAGAAATTGACAGAAGATATTTCAGACGATTTAAAATATAAGATATTTTTAAGCCCTCTGTTTCCAGTAAATCTGGATAAAGAAAACCCGATTTTTCCAGAAGATATAAGGCTGCTTCGCCGTATGGTGAGAGATAAGCTGTTTCGCGGGCGTGATTTTCTTACAACTCTTGAGAAATGGGACGAAGTACGTGAAGGGGAATATAAACATATTCTCCCTTATATAGAAAATGCCGATAGGATAATTAATACAACGCTTTTATATGAAGCTGCAATTTTAAAGGAATACGTGTATGATGAATTGTCTATGTTAAAGCATCTTGATATAAGGGCGGGTTATTTAAGAAAATTTTTAAATTATTTTAAAACTGAAGATATGGAAGATATAATACCCAGAAATAGCATTATACGTGAATTTATAGGCAGAGGAGTTATATAACAAAAAAATAAAAAAATTTAAATATCCTTTATAAGTTATAAAATAAGTTATAAAAAATTTACTTTTGGCAAAAATAGATCAAGGAGGATATTTAAAATGAAGAAATTCTTAATTTTTGTGGTTTTAATTTTAGTCGTAAGTACTATGTTATTTGCAGCATGCGGCAATGGCACTCCAAACGCTAACGTAACGCCATCACCTACAATCTCTGCGTCACCAATGATGTCGCCATCGACAATGGTATCGCCATCTATGAATCCTTCGGTTTCTCCTGATGTTTCAGTATCACCGGAGATTTCGGCTATAGGACAATAATGGTTTAAGGGATTTATTGATACTAAAATACGCTAAATTAAAATTTAAAAAGAAAAAGGCCTTTATGGGCTTTTTTTCTTGACATATAAAAGAAATAGTGCTATCATATTTTTGCTAATACAAGCAGAGACGCCCATGTTTCTCACCTGCCGGCAAGATAGGCCAGGCATGGTAAATAAGCAAAAACCAACTATTGGTCTACTTGTTTTTAAGAAATAACGGGCATTTAGCCCGCTTTTTTGTTTTTAGCGGGTATTCTTTCAGGAAAGCTATAATTATAAAGCTATAATTATATGGAGGTGTTTTAAATAGCTAACGAATTACTTATCAATGAACAGATAAGAGATAAGGAAGTACGTCTTATCGGAACCCAAGGAGAACAATTAGGCATAATGTCTGCTGCGGAGGCGCAGAAAGCAGCTGATGAAAAAGAGATGGACTTGGTCAAAATCTCACCTAAGGCTAATCCGCCTGTATGCAAGATTATGGACTATGGCAAATATCGTTTTGATCAGGCAAAAAAAGACAGAGAGCTTAAGAAAAAACAAAAGGTAGTAAACATAAAAGAGATGCGTTTATCAGCAACGATAGACACGCATGATCTTGAAGTAAAAGCGAAAAACGTTAAGAAATTTCTTGAATCTGGAGATAAGGTTAAAGTTTTCATTAGATTTAGAGGCAGGCAGTTAAATTATACACAGCAGGGCCAGCTGGTTATGAACACCTTTTTTGATATGGTTTCAGATGCCGGTAATATTGAGAAAAATGCTAAACTTGAAGGAAGAAGTATGTATATGATATTGGCACCAAAGAACTAATTTAAGGAGGCTAGAAAAATGCCAAAGATTAAGACACATAGCGGCGCGAAAAAAAGATTTTCTTTAACTAAAAACGGAAAAGTAAAATGCGCTCAGGCCTATAAAAGCCACATTTTAAACAAAAAAACTACGAAAAGGAAGAGAAACCTGCGTAAAGGCGCCTACATTTCGCCTGCGGATCAGCAAAACGTAAGAGTTTTAATCCCATATAAATAAGCAGGAATTTGGAGGTAAGTACTTATGGCTAGAGTAAAAAGAGCTGTTAACGCAGTAAAAAAGCGTAGAAAAATATTCAAACTGGCGAAAGGATATTTCGGGGCAAAGTCTAAACAGTATAGAAGCGCAAAAGCTGCTGTTATGAAGTCCATGGAATATGCTTATGTCGGCAGAAAACTAAAGAAAAGAGATTTTAGAAAACTTTGGATAGCAAGGATAAACGCTGCTGCCAGGTTAAATGATTTAAGCTATTCAAGGCTTATAGACGGGCTTAAAAAAGCTAATGTTATCATAAACAGAAAGATGCTCGCAGAATTAGCAGTTTCAGATCCTAAAGCATTTGCTAAGATAGCAGATACAGCTAAGAAAAAATTAAAATAATAAAAAGATAAAAAGCCTGCTTTAAAGCGGCTTTTTTGTTAAATAGAAAGGTTTAATTTATGCGGGAAATAAATAGTACGGCAAACCAGACTATAAAAGATATATGCAGCCTAAAAACTTCAAAGGCAAGAGCAGATGTAAGTGCATTTATCGTAGAAGGCGAAAAGTGTGTTTCAGAAGCATTTTTTGTGCCAGATAGAGTCAGAATGCTTATAATCGATATATCATATATTAAAGATTACGAGAATTATATATGCATGTCCGAGCAAAACGGGACAGAGGTACTGGCCGTTGCCGCTCATGTATTTGCAAAGATTTCTAGTGAAAAGACACCGCCTAAAATAGCTGCCGTTATAAAGATTGAAACCATTGATAACGCCCTAAAAGCAAATTTTGCAGTTGCACTGGAAGACGTGCAGGACCCACAGAACGTAGGGGCTATACTTAGAACGGCAGACGCGGCAGGGGCAGATACGCTGATACTGTCTTATAATTGTGCAGACGTATTTTCGCCAAAAGCCGTAAAAGCTTCTATGGGTTCTATATTTCATTTAAATATAGTCAAGGCGGATAATATTGTAAAAGAGATTAGTATGCTAAAGCAAAGAGGGGTTCTCGTTTTAGGTGCACATCCTAGACAGGGGAAGCCCGTTGTATATAAAAAACCGGCTTGCCTGGTCTTTGGTAACGAAGGACACGGCATGAGCGAAGATATGATAGATATCTGCGACAGCCTTATAAATATAAAGATGTATGGGAAGGCAGAAAGCTTAAACGTAGCAGTTGCCGCAGGGATACTTATTTTTGACTCTGCAAGGGCTTTTAACCTTTAAAAAACTTTGTTGCTAATAAAAAAATAATATGTTATTATTATAAAAAATATTTAAAAAGCATAGATGCGGGTGCGCTTTTTTAAGAATTAAATTTAGAAGAGAGCTTGGCCATAGGCTGAAAGCCGGGCAAACCTGAAAAGGCATTTCCCCCGTGAGCTGCATGCTGAAAGTTTAGTAGGCATTGCCGGTTGGTTTTGAACCTGCCGTTATTTAAAACAAGGCTAAAATTATTTAGCGAATTAGGGTGGTACAGCGTATTCCTCGCCCCTTACTATTAGGGTTGAGGAATTTTTTATTTTAAGCTTTTTTATGGAAGGAGAGAATAGTTTGGATAAATTAAGTGAGCTGCTGTTAAAAGCAAAAGAGCTAGTTAATAACGCAAAAAGTGAAAAAGAAGTTGAAGAAGCAAGGCTTAATTTTCTTGGAAAAAGCGGGGAGGTTTCTAAACTTTTACGTGGTATGAAAGATATCGTGCCGGAAGAACGCCCGGCATTTGGCAAGAAAGTCAATGATATAAAAAACAGTATAGAAGCATTGATATCAGATAAGAAAAGCGCATTTACGTTAAGCAATGCTAAAAAGCTTTTAGCAAAAGAAAAAATAGATGTGACACTTCCAGGCCGCGGTGTGAAAAACGGCGCGCTTCACCCGTTAACGCAGGCTTATTTGGAGATAAGGGATATCTTTATGAATATGGGGTTCGACGTATTCGAGGGCCCGGAAATAGAATATGAAAAGTATAATTTCGATATGTTGAATATACCGCCGGACCATCCGGCGCGCGATACGCAGGATACGTTTTATATATCAGACGGAATACTATTAAGGACGCAGACGTCTCCTGTTCAGATAAGGACAATGCTTGACAATAAACCGCCTATAAGGATGATATGCCCGGGCAGAGTTTACAGAAGCGACGACGTAGACGCTACCCATTCGCCGGTATTCAATCAGGTTGAAGGGCTGGTCGTGGATAAAGGTATTTCATTTGCAAATTTAAAGGCGACGATAGACTTATTCTTAAAAGAGCTTTACGGCGAATCGACTAAGACAAAATTCAGGCCAGGGTTTTTCCCATTTACAGAACCTTCTGCCGAAGTAGACGCCACCTGCACACTTTGCCACGGAAAAGGGTGCAGCGCCTGCCGGGGAGCCGGAATAGTTGAGATTTTAGGCTGCGGCATGGTGCATCCAAAGGTACTTGAAAATTGTGGGATAGATTCAAGTGTATATTCCGGGTTTGCTTTTGGGCTTGGGTTAGATCGTATCGCAAATATAAAATACGGCATAACGGACATACGCCTGCTTTACGAAAACGACGTTAGGTTTTTAGAGCAGTTCAAATAAGTTTTAAAGGGAGAATTATATTATGTTAACACCATATAATTGGCTTATGGATTATATAGACGGCGATATAAGCGTTGAAGAACTAAAAGAGAAAATGATATCCAGTGGTAATGCGATAGAAAACATTACTGATTTAGGTGGTGATATAACGAATGTCGTCGTCGGCCAGATAAAAGAGATAAAAAAACATCCTGATGCAGATAAGCTTTTGATATGCTCAGTAGATACAAAAGATATGAAGCACCAGATAGTAACAGGGGCAGACAATGTTTTTGAAGGCGCTAAAGTCCCGGTTGCGCTTCACGGCGCACACCTTCCCAGTGGCATGAAGATAAAGAAAGGTAAATTAAGAGGTGAATTGTCAGAAGGTATGCTTTGTTCAGGTGAGGAGTTAAACCTAACGGAAGAAGATTATCCTGGTGCTTCAAAACACGGCATACTAATACTTAAAGACGATGCGCAAACAGGAGAAGATATAAAAAAGACACTTGGGTTAGACGATGTAGCGTTTGAGTTTGAAGTGGGCGCAAACAGGCCGGATTGCTTAAGTATTTTGGGGCTTGCCAAAGAAGCTGCGGCTGCAACAGGTACAAAGATGAAAATGCCGGATTTAAGCTATAAAGAATCCGGAAGGGGCATCTCAGATTATATAAGCGTTCAGGTAAAAGACCATGAGCTTTGTACAAGATACATCTCACGCGTTGTGAAAAATGTAAAGATCGAGCCGTCGCCTTCTTGGATGCAAAAACGGCTCTTGTCTGCCGGAGTAAGGCCAATAAATAACATTGTAGATATTACTAACTTTGTTATGCTGGAAACGGGCCAACCCATGCATGCGTTTGACCTAAACGACATAGGTGGTAATAAAATAATAGTCCGCTGTGCCGTTAAAGGCGAAAAGATGGTAACGCTCGACGATAAAGAACGTGAATTCAATGATAAAATGCTGCTTATATGTGATGCAAAAAAACCGATAGGTATTGCAGGTATAATGGGCGGCTTAAACTCAGAGATCAAGCCGGATACTAAGACTGTAATATTTGAAAGCGCAAAGTTCGCACATGCTAATATTAGGCAGACGTCTCGTACGCTTGGCTTATCTACAGAATCTTCCATGAGGTTTTCAAAAGGGGTTTCTGCCTATAACTCGGCAGTAGCTATGAAAAGGGCATTGAATTTAGTATGTGCGCTTAATGCCGGCGAAATTGTATCCGGCAAGATAGATATATTAAGCGAAGATGTAAGCGACAAAGAAATAAATATAACTGCTGATAAGATAAACGCTATTTTAGGGTCTAAAATAGCAATAGAGGATATGGCTAAAATACTGAATCGCCTGGATCTAAAGACTGCGATAGACAAAGGTACGCTTAATATTAAAGTCCCGTCTGTCCGCGCAGATATAGAAAGGGACGTTGATATAGCAGAGGAAATAGCCAGGATATATGGATATGATAACATTGAGTCTATAGCGCTTAAAGAAGATGTGAGGCGCGGTAAAATGCCACAAAACACAATGCTTAAAGATGAAATAAAAAAAGCACTTTCAGCAAACGGGTTTTACGAGTGCGTGACTTATTCTTTCGGCTCGCCTGCCACCCAGCAAAAAATACTGGGAGGAGACTATAAAAAACACGAAATACGCCTTTTAAACCCTCTCGGGGAAGACAAGAGTGTGATGAGGCAGACGGGTATAGCAGATATGATGACAGTTATATCGACTAATATAAAGCATAAGGTTGAGAACTTAAGGCTGTTTGAAATAGGTAAGGTATATTTGGCAAATAAAAAGCCTTTAAAAGAGCTGCCGGACGAAAAGGATTATATATGTATAGGTATGACGGATGTGGATTTTTACGACCTAAAAGGAGTTGTTGAAAACATCTCTGATATGGTCGGCGCCAAGGAGCTTACGTTTAAAGCGGGAGCAGGCGAATACTTCCATCAGGGCAGGTCGGCCAAAATATATATAAAAGATGACTACATTGGTGAAATCGGGGAAATAGCTGCTGCTACGGCGGAAAAATTTGATGTAGAGGAACGGGTATATGTGGCGCAGATAGAATTAAAGCAACTTTTTGAACATTATTCAAACGTTAAAAAATATGTTTCATTGCCTAAATTCCCTGAAAGTTTCAGAGATTTGGCATTTGTAGTTAACACAGATATAGAAGCTGCAAAGCTAAGCGATGTAATAGTTAAAAACGGAGGGAAATTCTTGACGCAAGTCAAACTTTTCGATGTTTTCACAGGAAAAAGCATTGGAGAGGATAAAAAGAGCTTGGCGTTCTCTCTGACATTCCGCTCAAATGAAAAGACTTTAAAAGACGAAGACGTTAATAAGTTTATAGAAAAAATCATAAGCGCCGCACAAAGAGATTTGGGAGCTTATATAAGAAAGTAATGTTAAAATTTAGTTGTATAAGCAGCCAATATAAGTTATAATTATTAAATAAAGCCATGGAAGGATGAAATTGATGGAAAAGACGCGCACAACCGTAAATATCGGCGGTCATGAGTACGCAATTGCAGGTATTGAAAGTGAAGAATACATTCACAAAGTTGCAATTTATGTGGACAAAAAGATGAGTGAGATAAAATCTAATACAATAAATCTAAATACCACAATGCTCGCGATTTTAACATCAATAAATGTTGCGGACGATTTGATAAAAACCCAGGAAAAGTACACGATGGCGGCAGCGGAACTGCAAAGCGCACAAGAGGAACTTAAGCGGATGAAGATCGAAAATGCGCTTTTGAAAGAAGAAAAAAAGGAAATGCGTTCCACTCCTGTAAAAAGGACCTTTGATGGGTATAAATAATAAAAACAACGTTTATAAAGTAGAGCAGCTTAAAATATTTTAAGCTGCTCTATGTTTAATAGTAAAAATTAATTTTTCATGGAGAATAAAATGCACCAAAAGGTTTTAAAAACGCTTGAATATAATAAAATAATCGAAATGTTATTGTTAAAAGTAAGGTCTAGTAAAGGCAGAAAAATTGCTCAAGAGCTTACTCCTGAAACGGATATAGATAAAGTAAACCAACTTTTAAATGAGACACAGGAAGCATATGAATGTCTCATTAAAAATACATTCCACCCGATAAGCAGTTTTGCGGATATAGATTCAGAGCTTACCAGGTTAAAAATGGGCGCACCCCTTTCCTGTGCAGAGTTATTAAAGGTTTTGTCTGTGTTAAAAGCATCGGTTAGAGCAAAAAAAGGCGTAACAGGAAAGCTTTTAAAGGCTTTGGCAGATGATCTTTTTATTGCAAGGGACATTATAGATACGATAGAGAACGCAATAATAAGCGACACTGAAGTTGCAGACAGCGCGTCTAGAGATCTTAAAAGCATAAGGCAAAAGATATTAAGGGAAAACGATGCGATAAGAGATAAACTTAATTCCATTATAAAAAATGCGGACACGTCTAAATACTTGCAGGATTCACTTATTACCATTAGGAACGGGAGATATGTAGTTCCGGTTAGAGCAGAGCATAAATCTGCAATAAAGGGCCTGGTACACGACCAGTCTGCTTCCGGGCAGACGCTTTTTATAGAGCCTATTGCCGTACTTGAGGCGAATAACCGTTTAAGGCAGCTAAAGGCAGAAGAAGAGGCGGAAATAGTACGCATACTCCTTGAAATAAGCAAAGAACTTTTTTCACATTTTGAAGAGATAGATAAAACAGTAAAGATTTTAAGCATGCTCGATTTGATATTTGCCAAAGCTCAGTTGGCCATTTCGATGGACGCATTCCGCCCGATCATAAACAGCGAAGGCAAAACGGACATAAGGAGCGGCAGGCACCCGCTTATAGATGCAAAAGAAGTTGTGCCCGTAAGCTTAAAGCTTGGCTATGAATATCGGGGACTTGTTATAACAGGCCCTAATACCGGCGGAAAAACAGTTACTCTTAAATTGACAGGGCTGCTTCAGCTAATGGCGCAAAGCGGGCTTTTTGTCACCGCTAAAGAAGGCTCCATCCTTACTGTCTATAAAAAGATATTTGCAGATATAGGGGACGAGCAGAGCATAGAACAGTCTCTTTCTACGTTTTCTTCACATATAAAAAACATAAAAATGATACTTAGATATGCTAGCGAGGATTCACTTGTATTATTAGACGAACTCGGTGCCGGAACAGACCCGCAGGAAGGCGCGGCACTTGCCTCGGCGATTTTAGAAGAGTTAAGGGATAAAAGGGTATATGTCCTTGCGACAACTCACTTTAGCGAAATAAAGACATTGGCAGCAGAAGACAATTACTTTGAAAATGCAGGGATGGAATTTAATATAGAAACGCTTACGCCCACATTCAGGCTATTTATCGGTGCGTCTGGATTAAGTAATGCATTTTTGATCTCAGAGCGTTTAGGCGTACCTGTAAGGGTGCTTAATAAGGCAAAGGAACATATGTCCCCTGAAAGGCTTAAAGCAGACGAGCTTGTCATCAGAGCGGAAAAGATGTCCAGTGAAACCCAAAAGCTATACGAACAAGCTGAAAAACTTGAAAAAGAAGCTCAAATAAAAATGGATGAAGCGGAAAGAGATTTAAAAAAAGCAAATGAATTGAGCGCAAAGATAATAGAAGAATCGCGTGAACAAGCAAGAGATATTATAAAAGATACCAAAAACGTCTCTGAACAGATAATAGATGAACTGAAAAAATCCGGAAGCAGCATGCGTGAAGTCATGTCTGCAGCTTCTTCGGCAAGGAGCAGTATAAAAGATACTGAGCATAAATTTGAAACCCAAAAGGTTAAAAGAGACCATGTAAAGGATAAAGAATTGCTTTTGCCCGGCACAGAGGTGAAAATATTATCTTTAAACACTAGGGGGACTGTTGTCAACCCACCTGATGAGAAGGGAAATTTGCAGGTGATTTCCGGGATAATTAAGATGAACGTTAATATGGAGGACTTGCAGATAACAGAATTGAAAAAGGAGCAGCAAATATCATCCCGCGTGCAGCTTGAGAAAAAGCCTGTTTCTATGTCTATAGACGTGCGTGGCAAAAACGTGGAAGAGGCTTTGATTGAAGTAGATAAGTATTTAGACGAGGCTTATTTATATGGCCTTAATGAAGTCACTATTATACACGGCAAAGGTACGGGGGTTTTAAGGCAGGGTATACGTGATTATTTAAAGAGAGCAAGTTATGTCGCTTCAATGAGAAACGGGAAATTCGGCGAGGGTGAAATGGGAGTAACTGTCGTTGAAATAAAAAGGTAAAGGGTATAATTTTATGAAAGAACAGCAAAAGAAGAAAGTTATAGCCGTTTCAGCATGCTTGCTTGGTAAAAAGTGCAGGTATAACGGCGGTTCTAAACAAAACGAAGATATGCTAGCATTAAAAGAAACCCACTGTGTAATACCAATATGCCCTGAATGTTTGGGAGGCATGAAAATACCGCGCCCGCCATCTGAGATCTTAGGAGGGGACGGGGATGCGGTGCTGGACGGGCGCGCACGTGTTTTATCTAAGACGGGGGAAGACGTGACAGAGCACTTGATAAGCGGCGCAAAAAAAGCACTTCAAAAATTACAGCGCGAAGGTATTGAAGAAGCGTATTTAAAAGAATCAAGCCCATCCTGTGGCGTAAATTTAATACATGATGGTAGTTTTACAGATAAAAAACTAAAAGGAAGTGGGGTGTTTGGCGCACTTTTAAGGCGAAACGGGATAAAAATCCGGGGTATTGATTAACTTTTTATTAATTTAAGGTAAAAAATTATTGATTTTTGCTAATTAATTATTAAAATTGCTATAATACTAAGCGAGGTGAAATATATGAATAATATACTTGTAGTAGACGACGATATAAATATAAATAAAGTTATAACTTTATATCTTGAGAAAGAAGGGTACAAGGCTTATACGGCGGAAGACGGAAAAGCTGCCCTTAATGTCATCGCAAACCAGAAGATAGACTTAGTTATTCTAGACATCATGATGCCGGTTATGGACGGATGGGATACTTTAAAAGAGATAAGGAAAACAAGCCAGATGCCGGTCATTATGCTATCCGCAAAAGGGGAAACTTTTGACAAGGTCTTGGGATTAGAACTCGGCGCGGACGATTATATAGTCAAGCCGCTTGAACCAAAAGAACTTTTGGCGCGTGTTCGTGCGGTTTTACGAAGGACAAATAACCCGGGTAAGAGTGAGGAAGAAGACCCAACGATAAACTATGAAGACCTAACGATAGATATATCCAATTACAGGGTAGAGTACAAGGAAAATGTCATAGAGATGCCGCCAAAAGAAATAGAGCTTTTATATTTCTTGGCAAGCCACCCAAACAAGGTGTTTACGCGTGAACAGCTGCTGCAGAATGTATGGGACTTTGATTATTTTGGCGATTCGCGTACAGTAGACGTACATATAAAACGCGTGAGAGAAAAAATAGGCGAGGAAAATAAAGGCTGGAATGTTCGTACAGTCTGGGGCGTAGGGTATAAATTTGAGGTGAAATAGTGTTCAAATCCATATTCGCCCGGTTTTTTACAGTATATTTTGTTACAACAACACTTATCTTGCTGCTTTTGACAACCCTTATATCGGAAACGCTTAGATCAAACGATATGAATGAGAAGATGTCTGAGCTAAAATCTGTTGTAGCCGATATCAATTTAGCTTTTGAACAGGATTCTTATTCTATAACAGGCGAAGCTGCTTATTACGATATAATTAAAGAGGCGGCAGAGAAAAATGATGCTGTTATCTGGTTATCTGATACATCTATGAATATAAGGACAATTGTAGATGGTTCGGGCAATATAACAATAACGAATACTCCTATGAACAGCGAGCTTGCGTCTATTGCACAGCAAGTTGGGCAGGGAAATACAATAAGCGCCGTATCTACTCTCGAAAATGTATTTGGTACGTCGGTTATATTGGTTGCGGCTCCGCTTATCATCGAAAACAAGTATGCCGGTGCTATATTTATGTACTCAGAATTAAGAGAACTGGATAAGTCGCTTTCTGCCGTATTTTCACAGATATTTAACTGCGTTTTGTTTTCACTTGCCATATCGATATTTGTGGCATTCATTTTTTCAAGGTATTTTTCAAGGGATATAAGAAAAATAACCACTTCTGCAAACAGGCTTTCAGGCGGTGATTTTTCTACAAGAGTATATATAAAGTCACAGACAGAAATAGGCAATTTAGCTGATACTTTTAACAATATGGCAGGAGAACTGGAACGTCAGGAAAAATTAAAGACTACGTTCGTGGCAGATGTTTCGCACGAACTTAGAACTCCTATGACTTCTATCCAAGGCTTTGTTCAGGGCATAATAGATGGTGCGATATCTAAAGACGACCAGGAAACATATCTAAAAACAGTACTTTCCGAGATAAAGCGTTTAAATTCTCTTATAGCGGATCTGCTAGAAATGTCTAGGTTAGATTCGCCGGAATTAAAGTTGAATATAGAGCATTTTGATATAAACGAACTTTTGAGGCGGAGTATAATAAATTTTGAACAGGCAATAGAAAGCAAAAAGATAAATGTTGAAATAGGTTTCGGCGATAAGCCGAATATGGTACTGGCAGACCCTGATAAAATAGCGCAGGTAGCGACAAATATAATCGATAATGCTGTTAAATTCACTCCTAAAGGAGGGAAAATATCCATAAATGTTAAGAGGAGCGCAGATAAGACTAATGTAATTATATCGGATACCGGGATTGGCATTCCGGAAAATGAACTTCCGTTTATATTTGAGAGGTTTTATAAAGTGGATAAAGCGAGGGCAGAATATAAAGGTACTGGCCTCGGGCTGGCTATAGTAAAGAGGATAATAGAACAGCATGGTGAGAAGATAAGTGTAGACTCCAAAGAAGGCAAAGGCACTAAATTTACGTTCACATTGCCGAATAAAACTACGAACAAGAATGTTTTTGCTTCACATTAAAAATTAAAATGTAATTTACATTTTAAATACAATAATTTAAAAATTATATGGAATAATTAAATCTAGATAATTTTTACAAAAGATTATATAAATCTTTAAAGGAGGATACTATATGAGCGATTTTGATTCAAGGATTCCGGGAGAAAATGATCCTATTGAATCTAATGATGATAATAAAGAAAAATCCTATTCGGCTGAAGAGCCTATGATAAGTTCAAAGGAGCAGTCGGCAGAAGACCAGGGAACCAGTTTTAAAGAACAGCCGTCTGAGCCAGCTTTTAGGCAGGATACGCCAAAGGATACCGTAAAACCTAAAAAGAACCGCGGTATGATAGGCATTATAATTTCCGTATGTCTTGTCTGCCTTATAATAGGGGCGTTGGTAGGTACATATGTGATTATGCCGCTTCTTTTAAACGGGTCAAACTTGACACAAGACAGCGAAAACACTAGCAGCCCTGTAACTTCTGTTGAACTCGGAGGTACGGCACCCGACCTTGAGGATTCTACAGATGTAATTGCTGATATAGTGGAACAAGTCGGGCCTTCTGTAGTGGGGATTACACCGGTTTCAAATGTAGAGACGACTTTCCCGTTTAATTCAGATTCTACAGAGGAGACGAGTTATGGTTCAGGGTTTGTAATTTCAGCAGATGGTTATATTTTAACAAATAACCACGTCGTTGAAGACGGGGACAGCTTTAAGGTATGGACTATGGACGGTACTGAATATGAAGCAAAGCTTATCGGACGTGATACTACCACTGAGATAGCCGTTTTAAAGATAGAAGCAACCGGTTTGACAGTAGCTCCTATCGGAGATTCCGATTCATTGCGAGTTGGAGAAACTGCTATAGCGATAGGGAACCCTTTGGGTAAGTCCCTTGCAGGGACAGTTACTAAAGGTATAATTTCAGCACTTAACCGTGAAGTTTATTATAACGACCGTTATTTTAATATGATACAGACAGATGCCTCGATTAACTTAGGTAACAGCGGCGGCCCGCTTTTAAATACAAACGGAGAAGTGATCGGTGTAAATACTATGAAGAGCGTAATCGCAGGATACGATTCTTATGGTGATGCAGTAGATGCTGAAGGTATAGGATTTGCTATTCCGATAAACGATGCTATCACAATAGCCAGAGAAATAATAGAAGAAGGTGGAATAGAATATCCGGGCATTGGTGTCAATGTCAGTGAAATAAGCGCTAATGATGCTCAAACTTACAACGTTCCGCAGGGCCTTTTAGTTCAGGAAGTTACAAGCGGTTTAACAGCGGAAAAGGCAGGAGTTAAGGTAAATGATATTATAACGGCTGTAGACGGAGTAGAGACAAAGACTTCAGATACGCTTATAAGTGCTATAAAAGCAAAGAGTGTAGGAGATACTGTCACCTTAACTATATACCGTGACGGCATGACTGGGAATATAACCGTTGAAATAGGAGATCTTAATTCGATATCTGATTAGTATGAAAAAATAAAAAAAAGGCGCTTACACCTTGCTTGAAAAAGGGAGTAAGCGCCTTTTTTAATATAAATTTTAATATAAAAAATATTGGCAAAAAATTAGATTAATAAATATAATACAATGTGCGGTAAAATATACTTATGGATAAAAAGAGCAGGTTTTTAATTAAAAAAAATTAAAGGCTGGGCTTTTTAGATGAAAACGCACGGATAATATGATAATATGTGTTGCAAGAGGTTTTTTAATGAGTATATATTTTGACAATGCGGCCACGACAAGACCATACGATTTTACGAGGTTATTTAGAAACTATATAGATAGCGGCTGGTATAATCCATCTTCTATATATAAGCCATCTGTAGATGCGGCAGAAGCTATGAACAACTCCAGGTTGTCAATTGCAAGGGCTTTAAATGCATTTGCTGGCAATATAGTATTTACGTCAGGAGGGACAGAGGCCAATAACACAGCTATATTCGCCTGTGCTGAGGGCAGAAGAAGGCATTTTATAACTACTGAGGTAGAACATTCATCTGGTTACGAGGCGTTTTTAAGGCTTAAGAATAAAGGCATGAATGTCGATTTTATACGCCCGGAGAGAAGATTATACGATAGATTCAAGGGATGTCTTAAATGCTTTAAGAGAGGATACTGCACTTGTCAGTATTATGCATGTCAATAACGAGACCGGTGCTGTAAATGACATATATAATATAAGTAAAATGGTAAAGGCAAGAAATCCGGAAACGTTTTTTCATTCTGACGGAGTCCAGGCTTTTTTAAAAATGCCGATTTACTTGGCAAACGGTGAAGTAGATTTTTATTCTATGAGTGCGCATAAGATAAATGCGCTTAAAGGTACTGGAGCCCTTTATATCAAAAATGCAAATAAGGTAAAACCGTTAATAGTTGGAGGAGGGCAGGAAGGGGCCTTGCGTTCTGGCACTGAAAACACGTTTGGTATAGCGTGTTTTTCTGCGGCCGTTGACGAGCATTTAAGGAACATAGACAAAGAGGCTAAGAGAATTGAATTTATAAGCAAAAAGTTAAAAAGTTCACTTTCCAATATGGAAGACGTCAGTTTAAACAGCCCGCCGGAAGATAAGTGCGTGCCTAATATAATAAACGTATCCGTTTTGGGAGTTCATTCAGAAACGCTGCTGCATGCACTCGAGGCCAGGGGAATATACGTGAGCATGGGTTCCGCATGTTCATCCAGGAAAAACGTAGGCTCAAGAATATTAAAAGCTCAGGGTATATCTGGCGATAGGCTAAGAGGGGCTATTAGGATATCACTTGGCATAAGCAACACTCTTGCTGAGGCGGATATGTTCTTAAATGTACTTGAACAAGAGATTAATACACTTCGGAGGTTTAAAAAGAGATAAATGGGTAAAGTGATACTGATAAGATACGGCGAAATACACTTAAAAGGGCAGAACCGCCCTTATTTTGAGAGGCTTTTGATAAATGAAATCAAAAGGGCGCTTTTAAATATTAAATGCAGTGTAATTAAAGGCGAGGGAAGATTTTACGTTGAGAACATAAAAGAAGAGGACATTTTATTAGCAGTAAGCGCGCTAAAGCGTGTTTTTGGTATACATTCGGTAAGTGTAGCAGTCAAGACAGACAAAGATATGGAAACCATATGTACTAAAGCGCTTGAAGAACTAAAAGAACATATAGGTAAATTCGGAGGCAAAAGCTTTAAGGTGTTTGCCAAACGTTCGGACAAGAGGTATCCTCTTAAATCTTT
Source organism: Eubacteriales bacterium (assembly GCA_041390245.1). NCBI lineage: Bacteria > Bacillati > Bacillota > Clostridia > Eubacteriales > Eubacteriales bacterium. The sequence goes on along the minus strand of JAWKQI010000001.1, from coordinate 174,985 downwards.
GGATATTGCGCGTGAAGTAGGAGGGTATCTGCTTGAAAATCTAAAAGACATTCATGTAGATGTCGTAAATCCGCAAATAAGCGTTTATGTTGAAATCAGGGAAAGCGCTTATATATATACCAACATAGAAAAAGGCGCAGAAGGTATGCCGACAGGAAGCAGCGGCAGGGCGGTTTTGCTTTTATCCGGAGGGCTGGATAGCCCGGTCGCAGGATATATGGTTGCAAAGCGCGGAGTTAATTTAAGCGCAGTCTATTTCCATAGTTTTCCGTACACAGGGGAGCAAGTAAAGCAAAAAGTACTGTCTTTAGCGCAGATTCTAAGCTCCTATTTAGGTAGTATAGACGTTCACATAGTATCGTTTACTAAAATACAAACCGAGATACATAAAAAGTGCCCGGAGGATGAAATAACCCTGATAATGCGAAGGTATATGATGAAGATAGCACAGAGTATAGCAAAAAACGAAGGTGCAAAAGCTCTTGTTACCGGCGAAAGCATAGGACAAGTAGCCAGCCAGACGATGGAGAGTTTAAGCGTTACTGATGCCGCTGTCAATATGTGCGTATTTAGGCCGCTAATCGGAATGGACAAAGTTGAAATTATGGACAGGGCAAGGCAGATAGGCACCTATGATACATCTATTCTCCCGTATGAAGACTGCTGTACCGTATTCGTAGCAAAACATCCAAAGACACGCCCTCATTTAAACGACATTTTATCATCGGAAGAAGCTCTTGATGAGCAGGCCTTGATAGAAGAAGCGATTTCATCAATAGAAACTATTCAGGTAAAACCCGTTTAATTAGCCAGAGTCTGCGCATCGCTCGGGAAAGACACTGTATTAGATGGTGAACCGGAAAGAGGCTCTCCATTTGATATTATCTCCCCATGGATAGGAAGTATATAGTAAAGATACGTCTTATTGGGATCGGCAGTGCTGTCTGTTACCCATATCTGCTTAGAAGAATAGTCGTATTCTCCGACAGTGCGCTTGCTACCGGTTTCATCTACACGTATCAGCTGGTATTTGGCAAAAGACTCAGGTGTTGTAAAACTTAGCATAGGTAGCCCTCCCTGAGATATATAAAGCGTTAAATCTGTCGGTGCTTTTGGAATTTTCCAAAGAGAAGAGTAAGAAGTCGGTGCATATCCGGATTTGTAGTATTCAGTCATAGTCTGGCTTTTAGGCGTTAGAGATGAGGCTAAAAGCACTTCTTTGTTCGTATTCAATGCCTTTAAGTCTATATCTGCGGTAACAATACCCGAAGGTATTGTAAATGTCGGAGTATCTTTGCTTTCATAAATATGCGAATAGATACTCTTTACGAGCTTTGCAGGATATGTCCCACCTGTCACAGAAGAATCAAGGTTGTGTTCTTCATCTGTCTTGTCATATCCCATCCAGCAGCCAATTATATATTCACTGTTGTAGCTTACTATCCATGCATCTTTGTTGTAAGATTGCCCGGTATCGCCGGATGTACCAGTTTTGGCAGCGATATCCATGCTTAGTGAAGAAAGCTCTTTTGCAGTTCCGGATGTAACTACGCTCTCTAGCATAGAGGTCATTAAATATGCACTTTCAGCAGACAAAACATTTTTTTTAGTGGATTCATTTTCATAGATAACTTCTCCATCTTTTTCTATTTTTTCGATGCAATAAGGAAGAGAATAATATCCGTTTGAAGCAAAAGGCGCATATGCCGCGCAAAGCTCTAAGACGGATACGCCCTCGGTGAAACCACCGAGCGCCAAGGTCAAGTTATCGTCTCCATCGCTAAACCGTATGCCGACGTTTGAAGCATATGTTTTAGCTGCGTCTATTCCTATGTAATTTAAAAGTTTAACCGCAGGGACGTTTAGGGATTTTGTCACGGCTTCCCGCATGGTTACCCAGCCAGAATATTTGCCCGAGGAATTTTTAGGCGTATATCCTGAAAAGTCCGCTTGTTCATCCAATAAAAACGTCGTTGGTGAATAGTTTAGGTTTTCTATGGCAGGTGCGTATACTAAAACAGGTTTTATGGCGCTTCCCGGCTGCCGCCTTACGTCTACGGCACGATTAAGTATACGCCTACCGCTATATTCCCTGCCGCCCATAATTGCTGATATAGCGCCTGTGTCCGGGTCCATAATGACAACAGCAGCCTGGACTTTTTCACCGTCTTCGGCATTTGCCGGAAAGTTATCGTTTTCAGAAAATGTCTCTTCCAAATAATTCTGAAGCCCTGTATCAAGGCAGGTGTATATCTTATATCCGCCGGTCAGCAGCTCACTTGTAGATATGGAAAGCAGAGATTCTGCCTCTGATAAAACGAGGTCTGTATAATATCCGTGCGGATAAGCTGAAAAATCCTTTTTATTTAAAGTAAGTGTTTCTTCTTCAACGCTATCCGCAGTTTCCTGAGATATAAAATTATTTTCCACCATTAAAGATAAAATAACACTCCGCCTGTTGGCGTTGTTTTCCGCTGCTACATCGGGCGCATAGTGCGTTGGCCCTTTTAGAGTTGCGGCAAGTGCAACTCCTTCAAGCAGCGTCAGTTCAGATGCGTGTTTTGAAAAATACTTAAGGGAAGCGGCCTCTATACCGTAAGCGCCGCCGCCGAAGTATACGTTGTTTAAATAAAGCTCTAAAATTTCGTCTTTAGAATATGCGCTTTCAAGTTCGATAGCCATAAAAGCTTCCTGAAGTTTCCTGTCGAATGTTTTTTCAGTTGAAAGAACAGTGTTTTTTATAAGCTGCTGGGATATGGTGCTTGCACCTTCCTTTAAGCTCATAGATTTTATATCGTTTATAAACGAACCGAATATTCTAATCACGTCGACACCGTTATGTTCATAAAACCGTGCATCTTCAACTGCTAAAAATGCCTTGACAATGTCTTTAGGAATAGTATCCAAAGACACGTTGATACGGTTTTCAGTTGAGTATACAGTCGTTATCTCTTCGCCGCTCGAATCGTAAATAATTGTAGATTGGTCCATTTCGGTAACGTCGCTTGGGTTAAAGTTTTTCCAATCGTCAAGCCCTAAAAAGTAAGAAACAACGAATATTAAACCAAAACAAAACATGCAGAAAAAAGTAAAGAAAACTATTCTGGTTTTTCTAAATCTTTTTTTCTTCTCAACCTTTTTATGATTTTTTTCTATGTAATTTTTTCCTTTTTCTTTACGCATTTTTTACGCCTTTAAATAATCATAAGATCTCATTTTTAAAGTGCCTTTTTATTAAAAAAATATAGCTGTTAAATTTTGCGACATAAAAAAACAAAAGCAGGTAAAATAACCAAAACATTCCTATTTTTTGCTAAAGGTGAAAGTATATAAAAAAAAGAATAAGTTTTTTAATATAACAATGCTTTCACTTAAAAGGGGGGTTTATTTTTATGCTGATAAAAGCAAAAAAGAAAGATGCAACGGCAGAAATCTGGCTGTCGGGAGAACTGGACCATCATAGCGCAGCTGCCGTTAAACGAAGACTTGATGACATTATTTCCTCAGGTGCGACAAAGTTAATTTTAGATTTATCCGGACTTAAGTTTATGGATAGTTCCGGTATAGGAGTGCTGCTTGGACGGTATCAAAGGGTAAAAGCAGCCGGCGGAAGCATAAGCGTTAAAAACGCCAGCAAACAAGTGGACAAGGTGTTTAGGATTGCTGGCCTTTATAAAGTTATCGAAAAGAAATAGGCGAAATAAAGGGGGATAATAATATGAATCAAAAAAACAGCATGGTTTTAAAAATTCCAAGTTTGTCTGAAAACGAAAGCTTCTCGCGTGTGGTGGTCGGTGCATTTGCCGCAAGGCTTAACCCGACTATTGAGGAGATAGCAGATATAAAGACAGCGGTCTCAGAAGCTGTTACGAACTGCATCGTGCACGCGTACAAGGGCAGAGGAGGCTATATTGAGATACGCGCATATATAGACAAAAGAAGCATAACTATTGAAATATCGGATTTAGGACGCGGAATAGAGGATGTAGAACAGGCAAGACAGCCGTTTTTCTCTACGGTAGGAGGAGAGGAACGCTCAGGAATGGGCTTTACCGTTATGGAGACGTTTATGGACAGCGTAAACGTAATATCCGAAGTCGGCAAAGGGACTACCGTTATAATGAGAAAGGATATAGGAGAGGATGCCCAATAAAGAGCTATTAAGCCATGAGCAGACTCTTGAATATATAAAGCAATCCAAAGAAGGGGACGAAAAAGCGACCGCTGAACTTGTTGAAAGAAATTATGCACTGGTTAAAAGTATAGCCAAAAGGTTCTTTGGGCGGGGTATAGAAGCGGAAGATTTGATACAGATAGGCTGTTTGGGGCTTATAAAAGCAATAAAAAATTATGATAGCTCTTTTAACGTAAGATTTTCCACATATGCTGTTCCTATGATTGCGGGAGAGATTAAACGCTTTCTTAGAGATGATGGAATGATAAAGGTCAGCAGGAGCGTTAAAGAAAAGTCTGCAATAGTCTTTTCCGCTAACGATACATTGAAAAAGGAGCTGGGAAGGGACCCTACGGTTGAAGAAATATCATCTAGGACGGGGATATCCGCAGAGGACATAGCCGTAGCAACAGAGGCGGTAAAAGCGCCGCTTTCTATCTACCAGCCTGCATTTGACGAGGATAATTCAAAGACTTTAATTATGGATACAGTAGTTGGAGATATGGGCGAAATGATAGACAGGATAGCTATAAAGGAGATCCTGTCAAGGCTCGAACCACAAGAGAGGAAACTTATTTTCCTGCGCTTCTTTAAGGACAAGACGCAGACGGAAATAGCGGAAATAATTGGTATATCACAGGTGCAGGTTTCAAGGCTTATTACCAAGACATTGAAAAAGATAAAATCCTTTTCCGAATGAATGCATTTATTTGGTTTTTATATTGAAGATATTACTTGGATAATTTTTAAGTATTTATTTATGTCAAAGTAATATCTTTTTTGATAGTAGGCATTGCAATATAAACCCCGCCTGTTTATATAGATGTATAAAATATCATATATATTGGCACAATTGCAATATATATATGATATTAGGAGGATAAAAAGGTGGCAATATTTTCATTGAATGCAGCCTTAGATCTAGGTTCTGTGAGCACTTCTGTCCGTGCGACCCCAGAGGGGGAACTTATTACTCAGCCCTCTTATGTAGCAGTTAGTGCCGATGGGCACGAAATCGTAGCTGTTGGAGAAGAGGCAAAGAGTTTAACCGGCAGGCTGCTCGGCGGCATAGTCGTTAAAAGGCCTATTAAAAATGGCGTAATAACGGATACCGAGCTGGTCGAAGTCATGATCAAATATTTTCTTAAAAACACCCTTAAAACATCCATAACAAAAGGTATATCGAAAATGACAATGGCGATACCATGCGATTCAAACGAACTTGAGAAAGCCGCAATGGAAAGTACAGGTTTTCATGCAGGCGCTAGAGAAGTCTATCTTATTGAAACGCCAATAGCGGCCGCACTTGGCTCCGGAGTGGATATATTTTCTAATTCCGGAGTTTTGGTAGTGGATATAGGCGCGCAAAAAAGCGACATAGGAATGGTATCTTTAGGAGGCCTTGTGTACGGCGGTACGACAAAGGTTGCCGGAGACACATTCAGCGAAGTTATTTTAAATTATATGCGTGATAGCCTTGGAGTAATAGTTGGAGAAAACACTGCCGAACATATAAAGGTAGAAATTGGTGGAGTCAACAGCAGTAAAAACACTAAGATAATCAACGTCCGCGGAAGAAGTATTGAAAACGGAATGCCTATGGAAGTACAAGTCGGTAATTTAGAGATAGTACAGGGCATGAGAAACGTGGCAGATAAACTTTGTACAGACATAAAAGAGGTTATAAGCCAGATACCTCCTGAATTTGCGGCCGATATAATAGATAACGGCATATTATTGACCGGTAAAGGGGCATTGCTAGAGGGTATAGCGGAATTTATATCGGAGAACACAGGGATCAAAACGTGTATATCTGACAATACGGCTGATGCAGTTATAGATGGGCTTTATATGTCGATTGAAAGAATTGGTAAAAAAGGCTTAAGAAGTAATTTCGAAACGGCTTAATATATTTGAAAAAAAACTTAAACATGCTATAATAATTAAAAAGCGTAAAAAGGCTAAATTCTTATTTTTATATACATAAAATTAAAGAGGAAGTTTTAAAACGCAGTTATTATTTCAGGAGAGTTATTTTTTTGAAAGATAGGCCGCTTTTAATAACATTAATCATAGTAATAATACTGCTTGTGCTACTTGTTACTACAGCCAGCGGTAACATATTTGGGTCTAAAAGTGTCATTGGCGGGTTGTTAAAACCGGTCCAAGGATTTTTTTATGATGCTGCAGGATCGGTTGCCGGGTTTTTCTCTAATATATTTAGCGGCACTGAGGACCAAGATGATATAGACGCGCTTAAGCAACAGTTGGAGGAACAAGAAAGCATAATACAGTACTATGATGAAACCTTAAAGGAAAATGAAAGGCTAAAAGACCTTTTAAATTTTGCACAACAAAATGAAAACCTAAGTTATGTGACGGCGAAAGTAATAAGCAAGAGCCCTGGGGCATGGTTTAACAGCTTTACTATCTCAGCAGGTATAGTTGACGGCGTTAAAGAAAACATGGCTGTTATAAATCAAGACGGGCTGATAGGCCGTATAACGGAGGCATATGCTACATGGAGCGTTGTCACCCCTATAATAGACAGCGACAGCAGTGTGGCCGGGTTGGTAGAGCGCACGAGAGATAACGGTATCTTATCGGGAAATATTAATACGGAAGGTACCAATTTGCTGACCATGAGCTATCTGCCTTTTGATACAGATATAATACCGGGCGACGTTGTTATAACGTCTGGGCTAGATGGCATATTCCCAAAAGGCATAATTATAGGTGAAGTTACTGAAGTTGCTACTGGAGAAGAGAATACTGAGAAATCTGCAAGTGTAAAGCCTAAAGTAGATTTTCAGCATATGGAAGAAGTAATGGTAGTAATAAGCAATTTGCAAGATGATTCACAAACGGGGGATACTGAAGAATGAGATACCTTATTCTTGCCCTCATATGCGTAATAAATACTTTGATACTTGGAGCAGCCGGAAATGCATCGATGTTTGGTGCAGCTCCGGATTTGCTTTTAATATGTATAGTTTCGATAGCAATAGCAGAAAAATCTTTATCTGGGATGTGGCTTGGCCTTTCGGGCGGCATATTGCTGGATATTTTATACGGTCCGGCTGTGGGGTTTTATTCTATACCTTATGTGGTAGCAGGGTTTTTAGCTATGATTGCGGTAAGGCGCGTTTCTTATATAGACAATTATATAGTGCCGACAATTATATGCCTTGCGGTTTTCTTGATAAAGGATTTTACTGCGTTTATAACGGCTAATATAGTTGCGATTAATGTATCATACGGCGTTGTATTTATAAAATGCACATTATTAAGTGCACTGTATACTGTTATTTTAATGCCGTTTATACATTTGCTCATGCGGAAGCTTTATTATACCCACTTTCTAAAATCTGTTAAATTCAGTGAATTCAGAGTTGTGGATAAAATGGAAAAGTACCGCAGGAAATAATTATACGTGAAAGGAGGCCTTTTAAACCTAAATGAAATCGATATTTAACTCAAACGTTTTTTCCGGGAAATCTGACAAAAGAATGTTTATATTAACTGCGATTATAGTATTTTTGTTTTTGATATTGGTAATGCAGCTAGTTAACTTGACTATTGTTCAAGGTACCAGCTATTCAGAAAAATCAAAAAATACTTCTATACGTACTATAACGGTTTCGGGGTCAAGGGGCTCCATTCTCGATTCAAGCGGTATAGTTTTAGCTTATGATGAAAAGAGCTATGATGTTGTCTTTAAAAAAGACCAGACAAAGACTTCCTCAGACGATCGTGCATATTATACGGGGATACTGATGAAGACAATAGATATAATAGAGGAAAACAGCGGCACGATAGAGAACGAATTTTCGATAAAAAGAGATGACAACGGCGATTTTTACTTTGATTTTAATACCACAGACGAAACTGTTTTTGAAAAACGTTTAAGCAGCTGGAAAACAAACATGTATTTAACAGGCATGGACGATGCTGAAGAAATTTATAATCAGCTCAGATTAAGGTATCAGATACCTGACGAGCTCTCATACGACGACGCTGTTAAACTTTTATCTATATGGCAGCAGTTACAGTTAAACAATAGTTCCGGGTATCTTTCTATAACCATTGCCAAAGATGTTAATATAAATACCGTATCGGAGTTAAAGGCAAGGAGCGAGGAGCTTGAGGGTGTAGATATATCAGAAGGAACTGTAAGGGTATACCCTAAACAGAGTACAGCGGCCCACATAATAGGATATATGGGCAAAATGCAAGATAATGATACCATTGCGGAAATGCAGGCATTAGGATATTCTTCGGACGATTTAATAGGTATAGCGGGTATAGAATCTACAATGGAGTCTGTTTTGACTGCGAATACTATTGAACGGCAGGGCAAACAGGAAGTCAGTAAACAGTTCTCACAGATAATAAGGACCCTTTCAACATCATCGGCTAAATCTGGCAATAACGTAGTTCTAACAATAGATTTAGGGCTGCAGGAGGCTCTTGAGGAATCACTTGAAAATAATATTGCCGAGATATATAAAAAGCAGCAGGAGGAATACACTGCAAATAAGAGCGATTATGAAGACCAAATGCTTGAAGACGGCCGTACTGATGAAATAAAATTTGCTACAACCGGAGCGGCAGTCGTTATTGATATAAATAGTGGAAAAGTTTTGGCTATGGCGAGTTATCCTTCTTTCGACCTTAATCTGTTTACCAACGGCATATCAGAAGTAGATTATGAGGCTTTAACAGATGAAGATACGACACCGCTGTTTAATAAAGCAGTGTCTTCAAAAGGTACGCCTGGGTCAATCTTCAAGATGGTAACGGCAACGGCCGGATTAATGGAATACGATACGACAGGCATTACCGTAAATACAACGATAAGTGACGGAGGGTATTTCACCGCTGTACTAGGCGAGGATGCCGATACGGCGACAGAAGAGGAAATTAAAAGCTGCCCTTCTTGTTGGGTACGCCCGAATTTTTCAAAGCATAAAGATCAAAACGTTGTTCTTGCTATTAAGAACTCCTGTAACTATTATTTCTTTACGGTGGCGTACAGGCTGGGTATTTCAAACCTTACCAAATGGGCAGATAACTTTGGGCTTACCGAAAAGACCGGCATACAGCTTCCGGCAGAGGCAGTCGGCCAGGTCGGAGGCCAAGAAGTACTTTATGATAATACAAAGGACGCATCAAACCAAAAGACTGCTATACCAATATTGGTTAAAAGGCTTTTGATAAGCGAACTAAAGAATTTTGGGCAAGAGCGTTCGGTAGAATATACAGATGAGGAATTAGATAATGCAGCAGAAGCCTTGCTTAAACTAGCATCTAATGACGAAGAGGAAATGGGGCCTAAGATAAGGACTATTTTAAGTGAGAATTTAGGTATTTCAAAGACCATTTCCAGTTCAAAGGGATGGGATAAGACAGTTGCAAGTATTTTAACAGAACTAATGTGGAATCCAACGAGGACGATACTTACTGGTATCGGCCAAGGAGTTGCGGCTGTTACACCGGTTGGCGTTTCGAGATACGTAGCGGCTATATTGAATGGAGGCACCGTATATGATTTAAGCATTGTTGATAAAATAGCATCTTCCTCGGGTACTGTTTTGGAGGAGATTGAACCGTCTGTATATAAACAGCTGGATATTCCGGAGGAATATTTAGCTGCGATAAAAGAAGGCATGAGGGAGGTTGTGTCTGAAGAAGACCAAGGAACTGCATCCTCTTACTTTAAAAATTATAAGTATATCGATGAAATAGGCGGAAAAACCGGAACTGCGCAGGTTTCTAACATAGACATAGAAAACAACAGTTGGTTCGTTGGATTCACTCCGTATGAAAACCCTGAGATAGTGGTTGTCGTATATGTACCGCATGGTTTGTCCGGTGGCCTTTCTTCACTCGTTGCAAAAGACGTATTTACTTATTATTTAGATGAAAAGGCTCGTACTGCCGAGGTAGATATACCGGATTCTAATACTTTGGTAGGAGATTCTTAAAGGAACAGTATTATAAATCAATAAATTAAAAACACATGTATGGTATTTACATGTGTTTTTTTATAATATATAATTAAAACGACAAATTTAGCAAAAAAGAGGCATTTTTATGAAGAATATAGTCTCATTTAAGGGGATATCATCTGGCTGCTTAGAGATTTTGTGTGACGAGGTAAAATCATATAATGCCATTAAAGAAGCTCTTGTCAAAAGAATAGAGCAAAATGATAATTTTTTTCGGGGCGCAACATCTAAAGTGTTAATAGCCGGACGTAACTTTGAAGAAACTGAAATGCATGAGATAAAAGAGATTTTTCTAAGGAGATTCGGGTTATTAAATGTGGTCTTTAAAGGACCCAGTTCAAAAACTGCCCCAAAACACACAGAGAAGAAAATAAAAGATATCAAAACGGAAAATGACAAAAGGGATTCGGCTGAAAAGAGTAGTAAATCCGGTATAGAACTTGTGTCAAATGATTATTTTGATGCACGCTCTATAATTATCTCGCACACTTTAAGAAATGGACAGCGTGTCGAGTGTGAGGGAGACGTTGTAGTATTAGGAGATGTAAATAACGGCGCTGAAATAGTTGCCGGAGGAAGCATAATAGTAATAGGTGCATTAAGGGGGCTTGCACATGCAGGCGCAACTGGAAGGGCAGGAGTTGTTATAGCAGCAAATAAACTTTGCCCGAAGCAGTTAAGGATAAATGCTAAAATTGCTATTTTCCCAGAAGGTGCTTCTTCTTTAGTACCGGAAATTGCTAAGATAGAGGATGGGAATATAACCATAACAGACGTAAATCAAAAACATTTTCCTATGAAGCAACAACATTAACATTATAGTATTGAGGGGGGAAATATTAAGATGAACAATGTAATCGTAGTAACTTCTGGTAAAGGCGGGGTAGGCAAGACGACCACTTCAGCTAACTTAGGTGCAGGATTGGCAATAGAGGGGAAAAAAGTCGTTTTAGTTGATACGGATATTGGGCTTAGAAATTTAGACGTAGTTTTGGGGCTTGAAAATAGGATTGTGTATGACTTGGTAGATGTTATAGAAGGAACATGCAGATTAAAGCAAGCGCTTATAAAGGACAAGAGGTTTAGCGGCTTGTTTCTTTTGCCGGCAGCTCAGACAAGGGATAAAAATGCCGTCACTCCGGACCAGATGAGAAGTTTAATATCCGATCTTGAAAAGGAGTTTGATTATATATTGATAGACTGTCCTGCCGGCATAGAGCAGGGATTTAAAAACGCTATTGCGGGGGCAAAGTCTGCGATAGTCGTGGCTATGCCCGAGGTGTCTTCTGTTCGCGATGCGGATAGGATAGTCGGCCTTTTGTCTGCGGAAGGCATAGACGACGTATATCTGCTTATAAACCGCATAAGGCAAAGCCTGGTAAACCAGGGGGATATGCTGGGTATTGACGATACTCTTGAAGTGCTCGGATTAGATTTAATAGGTGTGGTGCCAGACGATGAAGAGGTTATTCGTGCGACTAATTTAGGTGAACCGCTTATTAGTGATAAAAAAGCACCTGCAGGACAAGCTTATAAGAACATTACAAAGAGAATTTTAGGTGAAGAAGTTCCGTTTATGGATCTAAATAAAAAGACGTTTTTTGGGAAAATCAAAAATATTTTTGGCAGTAATAGTTAAGGAGGTACCAAGATGGGCTTTTTTGGGAAGAAGAAAAGCAATCAGGTTGCTAAGGAGAGGTTAAAACTAGTTTTAATTCATGACCGTAATGGTACTTCAACTGATAATAATTTTATAAAGAGTTTACAGCGTGATATTATGAAGGTATTGGAAAACTACATAGATATATCGGATGATGATGTAGAGGTAAAGATAACCCGGGAACAAAACGGTTTGGATAGTGATACGACAAAGCTTCTAGTAAATGTTCCCATAAGAAACGTAAAGTGTATGGGTAAAAACAAATAAAGAATAAAAATGCCGTATACGGCATTTTTTATTTACAAAATTATGTTATAAAAAACCATGTTTATAACTTTGTATTAAATTGAGTTTAATGATATAATTAAAAGCAAAATAAAAGATTCTTAACGGAGAAACGTATGAGGTTTCGTTTTATAAATATAAGGTTTTTAAAGCATATAGACTGGGTTACTGTATCGATAGTTTTTGCTATATGTTTATTTGGTTTAGTTGCGATAATAAATGCAACGAGTTCACCGTTTACGGGTGATGAAAGCACATTAAGCGATTATTTAAGCAAACTAAATTTCAGTTACGTAAAGCTTCAGTTGATGTGGGTATTGGTAGGCTTGATAGCCGTTACAATAGTACTTATACCAGATTATTCTGTCATATGCGATTATTCCCGGTGGATATACTGGTTTAATATTGCTTTGCTATTGCTGGTATTCTTAACTACTGAGGTACGTGGGATGCAGGGCTGGTTCAAATTCGGCAGCCGTGGGTTTCAGCCAAGTGAGGTTGCCAAGATATCGCTTATTATAGTTTTGGCAAAAAAAATGAGTGAAAGCACGAGAGGCGGCCATAGGATCGAAAGGATAAAAGATGTTTTTCCGGTGGCACTTTTGTTTGCATTGCCGTTTGGGCTTATAGTTTTACAAAAAGATATCGGGACTGCGTTAGTATTTTTGGTTATATTTTTTGGCATGCTGTTTGTCGGGCGGACAAATTTAAAGATAATAGGAATGATCCTATTGGTAGGAATAATCATGCTACCTCTGGCGTGGCTGGTTATGAACTCTACGCAGAAGGCCCGGATCGTATCCTTTTTAAATCCAGGGGCGGATACTCAAGGGACCGGATATCAGGTCTCCCAGGCTAAGATAGCTATAGGTGCAGGTCAGTTTGCCGGCAAAGGCTTTTTCTCCGCTGGTGCACTGGGGCAATTAAACTACGTGCCAGACAGCCATACAGATTTTATTTTCGGTGTAACTGTTGAGGCAGTTGGGTTTATCGGTGCGTTTTTCTTAATGGGGCTTTATCTTGCTCTGCTTTTAAGAGCGCTATATATTGCGAGCAAAGCAAAGGACGACCAAGGGATGTTTTTGGTGTCAGGGGTAGTTTGTATGCTTCTATTCCATATATTTGAAAATCTAGGGATGAATATGGGCATAATGCCGGTTACGGGTATACCTCTGCCGTTTTTCAGCTATGGAGGCTCTAGCATGCTTGCAAACATGATAGCGGTCGGCTTGATTTTAAACGTCAACGCGAGACGGTTTAGGTGGAGTTTGGCTTAAAAACAGTTAATATATATAAAACTAAGAATGTTTTTGATACTGCATATAAATACCTTTTCAAAGTATTTATATGCGGTATTTTTTTTGCAAAAAAAAAATATAATCTTTTAAGGACTATTGAAGGGAGAATTGTATATTATGCGTGATAAAAGCTCGCTTGATAAAATTGAATTGGCTGGTTTTGAGTCTGTTGAAGAGATAAGAAACTATAGGGGGATACGCTTAAATTATCCCGTTAAAAGTACGGCTAATATAAAAAATGATAAAAATGAGGAGAAAATACGCGGACTTATGCTAAAGACGGCGGTTTTTGCAGTGATTGCTCTTTCCATACTCGTGCTTAGAAGTATAGATACGCCACTTACCAGCGGAGTTATAGCAGGTATAGACAATGCTGATCAAAATACTACGATAGACGAGGATATTGGGAAACTTAAATTCGTGGAAAATACAGAGGGGGATATCTCTGTTTCGACCGATGCCAATGTATTTGTATTTCCCGTGGAAGGCAAAATAACGGCTAAGTTTGGAGAAGATGGAAGTGAAGGCATTTCTATTGAAACTTCTCAGGGAGCAAATGTTATAAACGCGGTCTCTGGAAGCGTATATGCAATTGAGAAAAATGAAGAAGATCTAAATGGAAGTATAGTGACTATGAAAAACGAAGACGGAAGCGAGGCCTCTTATTACGGCGTTTCACCGGCTGTTCAAGAAGGAGATACATTGGATTCGGGAGATTTGATAGGCACTCTTTCCGGTGACGTTTTAAAATTTGAGATCTATGTAAACGGTGAAGCTGTAGATCCACTTTCATATATGGATCAAGGGTGAAAATAATATTAAATGAATACTATAAGAATTGCAGGCGGACGCTTTAAGATAAATATTTTACTTATTTTTGTGATGCTAGGATTGATAGTTTTAGGCATGTGGGATATGCTGATATTTTATATACCGGCATTGATTATCCACGAACTTGCACATATGGTAGCGGCGGGCGCCTGCGGTATTATTATAGATGATGTTGAAATACTTCCTTTCGGATGCACGGCAAAGGTCAAAAGCTTTACGGCACTATCTGCACTAAAGGAAGTATTTACTGCAGCTGCCGGCCCCGCTGTAAACATAGTTTTGGCGGCCGGCATATTTTTTATAGACAAGTATTACGCGCCGCTTTCAATTGCAAGGCAGTTTATAACGGCAAATTTAACCATTGCTGCGATAAATCTGCTGCCGGCACTGCCGCTTGACGGAGGGCATATAGTGCGTGCGCTGCTTGCCCGAAGTATAGGACAGAAAAAGGCAACTAAGATATGCGCTATATTCGGGGTGGTTATTTCCTCCATTATGCTTTTGGGCGGCGTATTTATGGTAATAAAAGGCTACTTTAACCGGACGTTTTTTTTTATGGCTGTTTTTTTACTGTATGCTGCAATCAAAGAGATCAAGAATGTGCCGTATACGGTTATACGGGACATATCTTCTAAAAGAAAGCTTTTATCTACGCAAAAAGCCGTCTTGATGCGCGGTTTTGCGATCATGGACAATAACTATTTAAGAGATGTTTTAAAGGAATTTGATGCAGGGAAATATAACGTGGTTTATATTTTAGACGATGATATGAGGATACTTAAAAGCCTTTCTGAAACCCAGGTTATGGATGCTGTTTTAAAATATGGCTTAGATGTAAAAATAAAGACAATATTAAGTAAAATTTGACGTTTAATTTTTACAAAATTTTTGACTAGGTATTTGTCAATGTGGTAAAATAAGCTGTTAGATAATATTAGGAGCAAATTAATTGGACAACTTTTTTGGTGAACTTTCATTCGGCGTAAAAAATATGTCCCGGTATACCGGAGGAGAGTATAACATGGCCGTAAAGAACGCTGCCGACGTGGATGTGCGTTTTTGCATGTGCTTTCCAGATGTTTATGAAGTTGCCATGTCCAATTTAGGGATAAGCATACTATATCACATTTTAAACAATAGGACAGATGTTTATTGTGAACGCGCCGCCGCACCATGGGTAGACATGGAACAAAGGATGCGAGAGTTAAAAATCCCGCTTTTTTCACTTGAGACGAAAACACCATTAAACGAGTTTAACATACTTGGCTTTAGTATAGGCTATGAAATGTGTTATACAAACATATTGACTATGCTCAATTTATCTTTAATACCCGCACTTTCAAAAGACCGCAAAGATAGTGACCCTATTATAATCGGCGGAGGCGGGGCAGTATATAACCCGGAGCCTGTAGCAGATATTTTCGATGCGTTTTTGATAGGCGAAGGAGAAGAAATAATTAGCGAGTTTGTAGATGAGTATAAGGCAAGCAGGGCTTTAAAAGAGACTAAACTTAAATTTTTAAAGAGAGTTTCAAAGTTAAGAGGGGTTTATGTCCCGTCATTATATGAAGTTGACTACTTAGAAAAAGGCGTGTTGCTAAAACCGACAGGCAATGCTCCAAAGATAGTAAATAAGCGTATAATTGAGGACCTTGACAGTGCGTATTTCCCGACTGCACCGATAGTACCGTTTCAAAGCATAGTCCATGACCGGGCAGTCGTAGAAGTTTTTAGAGGCTGTACAAAAGGGTGCAGATTTTGCCAGGCAGGGTTTATATACCGCCCTGTACGCGAAAAAAAGAGCGATACAGTATTTTGCCAGGCAAAGGAGATAATAAAAAATACAGGGTTTGATGAAGTGTCTCTTTGCTCGCTTTCTTCAGGAGATTATTCTGAAATAGCAAAGCTTTTAACAGACATGATAGAGGAATTTGAAAATAAACGGGTATCGGTTGCACTTCCTTCTCTAAGGGCAGATTCTGAACTTTCCAAGATAGTAAATAAAACTACGAAAGTCAGAAGCACGGGGCTTACATTGGCGCCGGAAGCAGGTACACAGCGCTTAAGAGACATAATCAACAAAAATATAACGGAAGAGGATTTATTATCAAATTTATCAGATGCGTTTGATGCCGGAATCAGCAGCGTTAAACTCTATTTTATGATAGGATTGCCCTTTGAAACTTATGAGGATTTAGACGGCATAGTAAACTTGGTATTAAAAGTAAGGTCTCTTTATTATTCTATGCCGCTTGAAAAAAGGGCCAGGGCACTTAACATACATGTAAGCGTATCCAGCTTTGTGCCAAAACCGCATACTCCATTCCAGTGGGAAGCGCAGGAAGATAAAGAAAGCTTAGTTAAAAAGCAGCTTTATTTAAAAGGCAAGCTTAAAATACGCGGGGTAAAATACAATTACCATGATGCGAACGTAAGTTTTTTAGAGGCGGTCTTTGCAAGAGGAGACAGGCGCCTATCAAAAACGCTTTTGCGTGCATACGAGCTGGGGGCCAGGTTCGACAGCTGGGGAGATTTCTTCGACATGGATTTGTGGGCGAGGGCTTTTGCAGATACGGGAATAGACCCCAAATTTTATGCTAACCGTGTGCGCGATTTAGACGAGCCGCTCCCTTGGGACCATATAAGCTGCGGAGTCAGCAAAGAATACCTGCTTAAGGAACTTTCAAGAGCAAAGTCGGGGTCGACCACCCGCGACTGCCGGGCAGGCTGTGATCTTTGCGGGCTTGAAGGAAAAGGTGTCTGCATATGAGATGGGCTGTAGAATTTTCAAGGGATTTTCCAGCAACGTATGTATCGCATCTGGACCTACAAAGGACAGTTATGAGGGCACTTAAAAGAAGCGGTCTTCCGGTTGCCTATTCTGCCGGATTCAACCCGCACATACTATTATCTTTTGCAACGGCAATGCCGGTTGGTCTGGTCAGCGAATCCGAGTATTTTGAGTTTTCAACTACGGAGGATTTTTCCAAAGAAGAGGTTTTGGCGGCATTAAAAGAAGCTTTCCCAAGCGGTGTCACGCCAAAGTCCGTTGTTAATATGCCGGACAATGCAAAAAAACTAGCGGCTTTGGTTACGCATTCATCGTATATGCTCAAAGCTCCAAGTAACTTTATAGAACAAATGATAGAGTTTATTGAAAAGCCAAGTGTAGTAATAGACGTTTTTAAAAAAGGCAATTTAAAGACTATTGACGTAAAGGACCGTATAATAAGCTTAAACAGGTGTGAAGACGGGATTTGTTTAATGCTTAAAAGCGGGCAGGAAAATAACTTAAACCCAATAGATTTGACAAAGGGACTTTTCAAAACAGATGTAGCTAAGTTTAACATCTTAAGGAAAGGTTTGTATTCTACTGTTAACGGTAAAATATGCCCTTTAATCGATGCAGTTATCGGTTAGAAAAGTTTACCTTTAGTAAATAGATTTATTTTTTAGGAGCTAGTTTAATATGGAGAGAAAGATTATTGCAGATATTAACATGCATGAGTCTCGTATTGCGCTTTTAGAGAACGGAGAAATGGTTGAATTCCAAACTGAGAGGACGCAAAGGGAAAGATTAGTAGGCAATATCTATAAAGGAAAGGTGGCCAATATACTGCCTGGAATGCAGGCGGCTTTTGTGGATATAGGGCTTAATAAAAACGCCTTTCTATACGCCGGAGATATACTAGTAGACAAATCGGATTTCGTATTTCAAAACGACAGGATAATAATATCAAACGATCTTGAAAAGATGGGAATAAGCGACATGCTAAAACAAGGCCAGGATATTATGATCCAGGTTTTAAAGCAGCCGGGAGGCAGCAAGGGTGCACGTGTAACTACGCATATAACTCTTCCGGGCAGAAGGCTGGTTTTAATGCCGACGGTAGACCACGTCGGAGTTTCCAGAAAGATAGAAAATGAAAATGAACGCGAAAGGTTAAAACTGATCGTGGACCGCGTTCGCCCAAAGGGAATGGGTTTGATAGTAAGGACTGCCGCTGAAGGGATGCAGGAAGAGGATTTTATATCTGAAATAAAGTTTTTGGCAAGGCTTTGGGAAAAGATAAAGGAACGGTGTGAAAAGCTCTCTGCTCCCCGGCTTATACATTCTGAAGAAGGTATGGTATTTAGAACAGTTAGGGATATGTTTACACCAGATGTATCTGAATTTGTAATAAATGACAGGGAATACTATGATAAAGTACTTGCACTTACGAGTTTCATAGCGCCCGAGATGAAAAAACGTATAAAGTTTTTTGATGAGCACTATGACATGTTCGAGCATTATGGCATTAATGAAAAGATAGACAAGATTTTACAGAGGAAAGTCTGGCTCAAAAGCGGAGGGTATATAGTAGTAGACGAGACAGAAGCGTTAACATCAATAGATGTAAATACAGGAAAATACGTAGGTGAAAACGATCTGCAAGATACGATACTCAATGTAAATGTAGAGGCAGCAAACGAGATAGCAAAGCAGATACGGTTAAGAGATATAAGCGGCATAATTATAATAGATTTTATAGACATGGAAAAAGAGGAAAATAGAAATATTGTCTTAGATACTTTAAAGGTAGCGCTTAAATTAGACAGGACAAAAACCAGTGTTCTTGGCATAACGCAGCTTGGATTGGTAGAAATGACAAGAAAGAAGGTAAGAAGAAAGCTCTCTATACTGACAAAGAAAGAATGCCCGCTGTGTGGCGGTTCAGGGTTCGTAGATTCAGAGGAAAGCGTTGCTTTAAGGCTTAGGCGGGAAGTTATAAAAAATGTTAACGAGACATCTTTTAACGATTTTATAATAGAGTTACATCCATCTGTATTCGATTTTATCATGGCTAAAAAGAATGAAAACGACGTGTGGCTACCAGTGATACCGGGCAAGAAATTCTTTTTAAAACCGATAAAGACGCTTTTGGTTCATGAAATAAATATATGTGGAATAGCAGAGGATCGTGTAAGGGAAGAGCTTTTAAAAGAGTCTCAGATGTTTAACTAAAGGTTTGTTGACAAAGACATGATCACTATGTTAAAATACGCTTTGAGCCGCACTAAAATGGCTTTTTAAATGTGCAAGCGCACTGCCATTGAGGCGAGACTGGGTTGAGGAGGTAAACGTTTAAGTGTATGCGATTTTTCAAACAGGTGGAAAGCAATATAAAGCAGAACCAGATGGTTTCGTATATGTAGAAAAGATCGAAGCTAAAGCTGGGGAAAAAGTTGAGTTTGACACATTGCTTTTCTGCGATGGAAAAAAAGTTTCTGTTGGAACGCCTATTGTAAAAGATGTTAAGATTAAAGCCGAAGTTGTAAAACAAGGGAAAGGCCAAAAGGTCATAGTATTTAAGCATAAGGCAAAGAAAGATTATAAAAAGAAACAGGGACATAGGCAGCCTTTCACACAGCTTAAGATATTAAGCATCGGTAAGGAAAAAGCTGAAGTTAAGGAAGAAAAGTAATTTTTAGTTTTAGTTAGTTGAAAAGAGGTGTATTTAGATGGCACATAAGAAAGGAATGGGAAGCTCCAAGAACGGTAGAGACAGCCATTCGAAGCGCTTGGGTGTTAAATGCTCAGATGGGCAGGTAGTTAGCGCAGGGAGCATATTAGTAAGACAACGTGGTACAAAGATACATCCTGGTATAAACGTAGGCAAAGGAAGCGATGATACGCTTTATTCAATGGTTGACGGTACTGTCCGTTATGAAAGAAAAGGACGGGACAAAAAACAGGCCAGTGTTTATTAATAGGTTGTATAATTAATTTTGAAGTTAAAAGGTCAAGGTAAATTGGCCTTTTAATTTATCTAAACAAAAGGGTCGGTCTTATGGAAATTTGTTTTGATAAAGACAGAGTTATTTTAAAAGATATAATTTTTTCGCCATGCCAGACTTTGTTTTGCGGGCAGACGTTTAGGTTTGAACAGTTAGGGGAAAAGATAACGGGTGTTGCTCACGGGCGCGTTATAACGATAGAAGAAAAAAAAGACTCGATTATACTGTACCCGGTTTCAAAAGAAGATTTTTATAATATCTGGTTTAATTACTTTGATTTAAATAGGGATTACGAGGAATTAAAACGTGCTTTTTCAACAGACGAAGCGCTGGAGGAAGTTATAAAATATGCCGATGGTATGAGAGTCTTAAATCAAGAACCTTTCGAAACGCTTATTTCGTTCATAATCTCTGCAAATAACAATATAGCCCGTATCTCACGCATTATAAAGGAAGTCTGCCGCCGTTTCGGGCGTGAAATCGATGGGGAGCACTATGCTTTTCCGAAGCCTGAGGAGCTTAAAAAAGCTACGGAAAAAGATTTTTACGAGTGCGGGGCAGGATACAGGGCACCATATTTAGCCAAAACTGTAAAAAGCATTTGCGATGGGTTTGATTTAGAAGGTGTAAAAAGCATGGAGTATTTGGAAGCGAGAAAAAAGTTGAATACGCTGTTTGGCGTAGGTAACAAGGTTGCAGATTGCGTATTGCTTTATTCACTTGGTTTTTCAAACGCTTTTCCGGTAGACGTATGGATGAAACGGGTCTTGTCCAAGACATACGGGGTCTGTTTTACGGATAAACAGCTTTTAAAATTTTTGGAAGACAAATTCGGAGAGAATGCTGGCATAGCGCAGCAATATCTTTTTCACTATGCAAGGAACCATAGAGAATTGTTTATATGAATATGTAAAAATACGGGAAGGAAAAATTTTCTTCCCTATTTATTTGTAAGAAATTAACATATGCTACGTTGTTATAATACCAAAAATATGATATTATGTTATAAATCATATTATAACCATACTGGCATCATTTTTTTATTTTTTATTACGGAGGAATTCTTTAGATGGGAGACTGCGACAAAAAACTTAGCCGCTTAGTTAAGCAGCGTACGATAAGAGACCTTTTTGAAATGATATATAGCACAGAAGATATTGCAGCAGAGTATTTGCTGGATAGTGATGAAATCAAAAAGATCACATATAAAGAGTATAGGGGCATGATTGGCTCCGCTACAAAAAAAATTTTAAATGAGATCGATGGAAAAGGTGAATTCGTAGGCCTTAAGTTAAAAAATTCTCCTGTCTGGCCGGTAGTGTTCTGGTCTATATTAGCGGCAGGGAACAATGTGGTTTTGATAGATTACCGTTCTGATGATACCGCTACGATGCATATTTTAAAGCAAGCCGGCGCTAAGGCAATTATAACGGATGCAGAGGCTAAACTTCCGGGTATAAAAATCATAGATCCGGAAAAGGTTGCTAAACTATCACAGTATGACTATAATTACAGCTTTTCAGATAAATTTGGAGACAGAGTCGCCATTTGCACATCGGGAACCACAGCCACTTCAAAGGTCAATGTCTATGAAGAAAAGACCATTATAAAACAGCTTTCAGCTACAAAAGATATTTTATCAAAGAAAAATGATTTATTAAGCGACGATGATATGAGAAACCTTGCATTTTTGCCGTTCCACCATATTTTCGGGTTTATCGCCGTATTTCTCTGGAGTTCGATATTTTCAAAATGTGTTATTTATATAAAGGATATGACGCCGGAAACAATAATGCACACCTGCCGAAAACTAAAAGTAACGCATATATTTGCGGTACCGCTTTTTTGGAACAATGTGGCGTTTAGTTTATTGAAAAAAGCAAGGCTCGGTGGGCAGGAGACTGTAGACAAACTTGAAAAATATTTGTCAAGAAGCCTGGCATTGCAAAAGAGGCTTGGAAAATACGGCAGGGCAGTTGCTACTAAACTGTTTTTTAGGGAAATACAGTCTAAACTTTTTGGGAGCGACGTAAGGTTCATGATAAGCGGAGGAGGGCATATTTTACCTGAAACGCTAAGGATTGTAAACGGGCTTGGATACCATTTGGTAAACGGTTATGGGATGACAGAAACAGGCATAAATTCTGTTGAGCTGTCAGAGGATATAGGTACAATGCTTGCTGGAAGCGTCGGAGACCCACTCAGCCCAACGCAGTATTCGCTTAAAAACGTTTCCGGAGTAAACGAGCTTTTAGTTAAAGGCGAGTCTATACACTCGGGAAGAATGATAGACGGTAAGTATGAAAAAAGGGATATAACTGAAGAATGTTTTGCAACGGGCGACATGGCTTCGCTAGTTCATGGAAAATATTTTATAGATGGTAGGATAAAAGAAGTTATAGTAAACGAGTCCGGAGAAAACGTATATCCTGATGAGGTTGAAGATGCTTTTATAAGTATAAGCGGAGTGGAGAGCTACTGTGTTACCGGGACCGCAAAAGAAGGGCCTTATGAGGATATCGCGCTTGTAATATACATGGGCGAAAGCCCAAGCGGAGATGATATTAAGCGGGCAATAGACGAGATATATTCTGCAAACGCATATCTTCCTATATATAAAAAGCTGACAAGAGTGGTAATATCTAATGAAGCACTGCCTCTAGCTTCCGGAATAAAGGTAAAACGCCAGGCATTAAGAAATATGCTTGAAGATGGCAAGTTAAAGTGCGTTGAAGTAGATTTAAAAAATAAAGCTATAAAAACCGATATGGTAAATAAGCATGAGGACTTATTAGAACAGATAAAAGACCCTATGTTTGTCGAGATAAAAGAAACTATAAGGAGCATATTTGCAGATGTACTCAGTTTAGAAGTTGCAAATGTCTCTGATAATGCCCATTTTATAGACGACTTGGGTGGAGATTCTCTTTCCAGCTTAAGTGTTATGACCAAGGCAGAAGAAATGTATAACATACCGATAAACGAAAGCGATTATCTTACATGCACATGCGTATATGATTTATCGAAGCTTTTATACAACAGGATAAAAGGCATAGAAGAAGAGGAAGTAAAAGGGCAAAAACAAGAAGTTGAAGCCATTACTAAGTTCGAAGATTCAAAAGAGTACAAGGCTTACTTATTGAGAAGAAAAGAGATAGAAGACTCTGGTATGGCAGACCCGTTCTTTATCCAGCATGAATCGGTTATAAAGGATACCTCTATCGTCAACGGCAAGGAAGTTATAAACTTCGGCGCATATAATTACCTAGGCTTCTCCGGGCATCCCGAGACTGTGGCAGCGGCAAAAGCAGCTATAGACAAATACGGCACTTCTGCCAGCGGATCAAGGCTGATCGGCGGGGAAAAATCCCTCCACCGTAAGCTGGAAAAGAAAATTGCAGAGTGGAAGCATACGGAAGATGCTATTGTATGTGTAGGCGGGCATTCCACGAACGTTACATTTGTAGGTAATTTTTGCAGCGAGAATGACATCATACTATATGATGCGCTTTCTCATAATTCTATTACACAGGGCTGCCAGCTTTCAAAGAGCGATACTAAGGCCTTTCCGCATAACGATCTGTCAGCTTTAGAAAACCTGCTTAAAATGTCCCGCCCCAAATATGAAAAGATTTTAATAATAGTAGAAGGCGTTTATTCAATGGACGGAGACATCGCGCCGATACCTGAGTTTGTTCGCTTAAAGAAAAAGTACGGCGCATTCCTGATGGTAGACGAAGCGCACTCCAGCTGCGTAATAGGTGAAACGGGCAGGGGCGTAGATGAGTATTTTAACCTTGCGCCTGATGACATAGATATAAAAATGGGCACGTTATCTAAAGGCCTCGGGACATGCGGTGGATATCTGGCAGGAAAAAGCTCGCTTATATCGTATCTTAAGTATTCGATGCCGGGGTTCGTATTCTCGGTTGGGTTAAGCCCGGCGCTGGCTGCTGCTTCGCTTAAAGCTATCGAAATTATGATTAAAGATAATTCCAGAGTTAAGTCTCTTCACAAAAATATAAAGACATTTGTAAGAGAGGCGAAGCGCCATAACTTTAACATCTGCCTGGCGGGTGAAAGCGCAATCATACCGGTACTTGTAGGAAGTGATTTAGACGCATATATATTAAGTGAGAAGATGCTTAGCAAAGGTATTTTTGTACCTGCGGCTGTTTATCCTGCAGTACCTAAAAACCAGTCTAGGTTAAGGTTTAATTTAGCAGCAGACCATAAAGAAGACCAGATAGTGTTTGCGCTTAATATGCTTGATAAATTATTTGAGGAATATAATATAAAAAAAATATAGCCGTTTTAAGTTAAGCCTATATGGCTTGGACTCATAGATATCATAATATATTAATTTTGGAGGGGTAGATATGAGAGACTATATAATAGTTACAGATTCAGACACTGAACTGCCGTACGAATATGCAGAAGAAAACAAAATACCGGTATTTTTAATGCCATATACAATTGATAATGACGAGAAGCTTTACGATCTGGGAAAAGACGAAAAAGTGGAAAAGGAGTTCTATAAAAAGCTTCGGGAAGGTGCAACCGCTACAACGTCTACTCGCCCGCCTGTTGACATCGCGAACTTTTATAAAGAACAGCTAGACAAAGGCCTGGATATTTTGTATCTTTGTTTTTCATCCGAGTTATCCGGCCACTATAACTTATCCTGCATGGCGGCAGAAGAGATCTTAGCTGAATATCCTGACGCACGCCTTGAAGTTGTAGACACAAAGAGCATATCAATGCCGGCTGGGCTTATAGTGATGAAAGCAATAGATTTGAAGAATCAAGGCAAAAGCCTTGACGAAGTTTTAAAGTGGGTAGAGGATAACAAAAATAAAGCTACGGCCTGGTTCGCAGTAGATGACCTTGGATTTTTAAAAAGAGGCGGAAGGCTTTCCGGGTCTCAGGCATTTCTAGGGACACTGCTCGATATTAAGCCGATACTTACGATAAATGAGGAAGGCAAAATAGTAAATATAGATAAATTAAACGGTCTTAATAAAGTTAAACGCTATATGGTGGAAAAGGTAGCGGAGTTTCTTGAAAGCCCGGATTCCCCGGTTTATATACTGCATGCAGATTGCGAAGATGTGGCAGCAGATTTAAAGAATAAAATACTTGAAAAGACACAGGCAAAAGACGTACGCATAAAGATGGTCGGGCCGGTTATAGGAAGCCATGCAGGCCCGGGAACACTAGCGGTAGTTTATTTTAGAAAATAAAAAAAGCACTTTTAAAAAGTGCTTTTTTCTTATAAAAATATCGCTTGTTCTGCTAGTAAGAGCCCCAGATAGCGGCATCTAGGCCATATTTGATCATCAAATTTTGCAATGTCTCCTGGAGTACCGCTTGAATTATTCGGGGCTATTTTAATTGAAAGTGCTATTTTTTCAAATTCCTGCCGGAACCAGCTTTCAAAACTTCCGGCATAGGTCTGTGGGTCTTCCTGCGGAGGCATCATTTGATATCCGGTCAACTGTGAGCATTTACGTGCTATGATGCCAGCATTTCTTATCTTGTTTTGAGTTAAAGCATCTGCAAAGTATATTTGCTCGCCTTTTGCATAAAACGAAACCGAAAGGTCGAATTTTTCACGGCGGCACAGTGACATCAAAGCGACTGCCTCGCGCTGGACACCGGGGGCATTTCCCTTATAGCCTTCGAATCCAGGTGAAGGTTGTGATTTAAGTTCGTCCCACAAGCACGGGAAGTGCATACTTAGGTCTACTCCACGTGCGTTTGCCTTCCATTCCTTGATATCATGGCTGCGAAGCATATGAACTATATTAGAATTCGGCTTTATATTTTGTGAAATTTCAAGCCCGTCTGGATTAACCATAGGTATAATGTATATTCTGCACCTATTTAGTATCTCGCGTATATTAAACGGGATAGAGTATGTCGGTTTATCTAAATATGCTAAATATTCATCGCACATTTTCATTAAGTAAGAGCATGTTATATGGTCCCTTGCATGATTTGTGCCGGTAAACAGGAGTTTTTTGTCGCCGGTACCTATCCTTATCATTATGAGACGCCGCCCGTATTCCGAAAAACCGGTGTGAGTAACCGATATGTTTTCACCATATTTTTTAGATAGATTGGCGCAGTCTATTAAAAAATTAAGATAGGAATAAGGCTTAGTTACATTTACAACATTGCTTATATACATTTTAAGTGTCCTCCATTATAAATGTATTTTATATTTACAAAAAAAATGTGTAATTAATAAAAAAACATCTCCGGATAAGTTGTGAAAATATAAAAAATTTTTAAAGTTCAATAACTTTGCTTTTAATTATATTTGTTGTATAATGTCTTATATTGATGCAGTATGGTAGCACGGTTGTGCACTTTTTCTTATAAGTATATATTTTTTTTGCCTGCTGTAATATCTAAGACTGGGAAGGTGCTTAAGGGAAATGATTTGGAACTCTAAAATGGAAACTGCAACGAACGATGAAATAGCCGAGATACAAATGGGGCGTCTTAAAAAAACTGTTGAAAACTGTTATGAAAATGTCCCGCATTACAAAAAGAAATTCGATGAAATAGGTTTAAAACCTTCTCATATAAAGAAACTTAGCGATTTACACAACATTCCGTTTACAGTTAAAGACGATTTAAGGGAGAATTATCCTTTTAATTTTTTCGCATTGCCGGTTAGCAAACTGGCGCGCGTGCATGCTTCTTCGGGCACTACCGGCAAACCTACGGTTGTAGGCTATACAAAAAACGACCTTGATATGTGGTCTGAGGTAGTTGCCAGAATGGTCTGCTGTGCAGGGGCGGAACCGGGAGACGTAGCTCAGATAGCATTTGGATATGGTCTTTTCACCGGGGCGTTCGGCTTGCATTATGGGCTTGAAAAGATAGGCGCTGCAGTTGTACCTATATCCAGCGGCAACACGGAAAGGCAGTTAAATATAATGCAGGATTTTGGGAGTACTATACTTGTATGTACTCCGTCTTATGCCCTTTATATGGCCGAAGTTGCAGAACAAATGGGAATAGATACTTTAAAACTGCCTCTGCGGTTGGGGCTGTTTGGAGGAGAAGGACATACGGATGAGATGCGCCGTGAAATAGAGAAGAGATGGAACATAATAGCAACAGAAAATTACGGGCTAAGTGAAATTATTGGCCCTGGGGTTGCAGGTGAGTGTACATATAAAGACGGAATGCATATAGCAACAGATTGTTTTTTGGTTGAGGTTATAGACCCTAAAACTTTGGAGCCGCTTCCAGCAGGCGAAAAAGGAGAAGTAGTTATAACCTCGCTTGCAAAGGAAGGAATGCCTATCTTAAGATACAGGACGAAGGATATATCCTGGCTTATAGAAGAGCCGTGCAAATGCGGTAGGACATCTACCAGAATGGGAAAGATACAAGGCCGCACAGACGACATGCTCATAATCCGCGGGGTAAACGTATTCCCTTCACAGATAGAAAGCGTACTTGTTGGCATGGACGGTATAGCTCCATATTATGAGATAATCGTCACTAAAGACGGGTATATGGATAAAATAGAGGTTTTGGTTGAAGTTACGGATGCCGGCCTTATAAACAGGTATAACGACCTTGAAAACTTGATAAAGAAAATCAAACACAATATCTTTACGGTACTTAATATAAACGTTGACATAAAGTTAAAAGAACCAGGAACTTTAAAACGTTTCACCGGAAAAGCTTCTCGTGTAACAGATTTAAGATAACGGGAGAAATGGTATATGAAAAAACTAATGCTAGGGAACGAGGCGTATGCCCGCGGCGCATATGAGGCAGGGGTAACTGTAGCTGCAGCATATCCAGGTACGCCAAGCACTGAAATTTTGGAGAGTATAGTCAAGTATGACGAAGTAAAGGCGCAGTGGTCCCCTAATGAAAAGGTTGCGCTTGAAGTAGCTATTGGTGCTTCAATGGGAGGTGCGCGCGCACTTTGCATGATGAAGCATGTAGGTTTAAACGTCGCGGCAGACCCGCTTTTTACAGCGTCTTATACAGGTGTCAACGGAGGGTTGGTAGTAATAGTTGCAGACGACCCAGGAATGCATTCAAGTCAAAATGAGCAGGACAGCCGGTTTTATGCAAGGAGTGCACATCTGCCCATGCTTGAGGCAGCTGACAGTGCCGAAGCAAAGGAATTAATGAAAGCAGCTTATGATATAAGCGAAGAATATGATACGCCGGTTTTGGTGCGTACTCATACGCGTATTTCACACTCACAGAGCCTAGTAAATATAGGCAAGAGAGAGGAAATACCTTTAAAGGAATATAAAAAAGACGTAATGAAATACGTCATGATGCCCGGGATGGCAAAGAAACGCCATATTATAGTTGAAGAAAGAATGAAAAAACTTACCGAGGCTGCCAATAGCCTTGACATAAACACCGTTGAGATGTTATCAGGCGATATAGGCGTGGTCACTTCCGGAATCTGTTACAACTACGTTAAAGAAGCACTCCCAAATGCATCTGTTTTAAAACTGGGCATGGTTTACCCGATAAATATGGATATGGTTAAAGACTTTGCGAAGAAAGTCAAAAAGCTGTATGTAATCGAGGAACTGGAGCCTTTCATTGAAGATCAGCTAAAGGCAAACGGGATCAAGTGCGAAGGAAAAGCTTTGTTTACGGTTCAGGGCGAATATAGCGTAAACAAGATAAAAAAGGCGATATTAAACGAAGATATTTCTCATAAAGAATTACAGGAGCTGCCGCAGCGTCCGCCGGTTTTGTGCCCCGGATGCCCTCATAGGGCGGTTTACTATGTGCTTAACAAGCTAAACATGGTAGCCTGCGGAGATATAGGGTGTTATACGCTAGGCGCATTACCGCCGCTTTTTGGTATAGACAGTTGCGTCTGCATGGGTGCATCTATTGGTATGGCTACAGGCATAGAAAAAGCACGCGGTGAAGAATTTGCTAAAAATACAGTTGCCGTTATAGGTGACAGTACGTTCATACATTCCGGCATTACCGGACTTATCGACATGGTGTATAATGCCAAAGCGTCGACAGTTATAATACTAGACAATTCGACAACTGGAATGACAGGGCATCAGGATCACCCGGGGACAGGCAAAAATGCCAAAGGTGAGGCCGCTCCGAAGCTAGACTTAGTTAAGCTTATTAATGCTATAGGCGTAAACAACGTACGGGTCGTTGACCCATTTGAAATAGAGGATTTGACAAAAGCGATAAAAGAAGAAACAGCTAAAAAGGAAATATCAGTTATAATAGCCAAACGCCCCTGTGAATTGCTTGAAAAAGGAAAGTCAAGGGGAAAGGCTTTAAAGGTAACTGATTGCAGACAATGCGGGCTTTGTTTAAAGCTTGGCTGCCCTGCGATAATAAATACAGACAACGGAGTGGTTATAGACGAAACCTTATGTAACGGTTGCGGGCTGTGTAAAAAAGGTATGTCCTTTTAATGCTATAGGAAAGGCGGTATTGAGTAATGCAGTTGAATATACTGATAGTTGGGGTTGGAGGCCAGGGAACTCTTACTGCAAGCCGTATCCTTGGTAAAGTTGCGGAAATAAAAGAGATGGACGTTAAGCTTTCAGAAGTCCATGGAATGGCACAGCGCGGAGGGAGCGTTGTCACGCACGTACGTATAAGCAGTGATAAAGTGTTCTCGCCTCTTATAGATTTAGGTGGGGCAGATATAATAATAGCGTTTGAAAAGCTTGAAGCGTTAAGGTATATAGAGTATTTGGCACCAAAGGGAAAGATGTTCGTAAACACACAGGAGATTTCCCCTATGCCGGTAATAACCGGAAAAGAAAAGTACCCGGGCGATATCGAAACGAGATTAGAGCAGGCGTGTGGTTGCGTTACATTCGTTCCGGCGGATAAGTTAGCAAAAGAGGCCGGAAATATAAGGGCTGTAAATACCGTTCTTTTAGGGGCGGCGGCTGCATATATGGACATTGAAAAAGATTGTTTTATAGATGCTCTAAAGCAGGTTGTAAAGCCAAAACTAATAGATATGAATATCGATGCTTTTAATATAGGATATGCTTTTAAGGGGGATACAAAGTAATATGTATTGGAATGAGACGTATGAGTGTATGGAAAGGGAAAAACTAAACAAATTGCAGTTTAGTTTGCTCGAAGACACTGTTAAAAGAGTTTACCAGAATGTTCCTATATACAGAAAGAAAATGCAGGAAGCAGGCGTTAAGCCGGAAGACATAAGGTCTTTGGAAGATTTAAAACTGCTTCCGTTTACGACAAAACAGGATTTAAGGGACGGATATCCATATGGGATGTTCGCAGTTGATTTAAGCGAGATAGTAAGGATCCATGCTTCTTCGGGAACGACGGGGAAACCTACCGTTGTCGGATATACGCAAAGTGATTTAGGTTCTTGGTCTGAGATGATGGCAAGGGCACTTACATCTGCCGGAGGGACAAAGAATTCTGTCGTGCAGGTCGCTTTTGGATACGGGCTTTTTACCGGAGGTTTAGGAGCGCATTACGGGGCTGAAAAGATAGGTGCTTCTGTAATCCCTATAAGCGGCGGCAATACCAAACGCCAGATAATGCTTATGAAGGATTTTGGGACGACGCTTATTGCATGCACACCGTCTTATGCGCTGTTTTTGGCAGAGACCATGGAAGAGATGGGCATAGATAAAAGCGAACTTAAACTAAGAAGCGGCATATTCGGCGCAGAACCGTGGACAGAGGAGATGCGCAAACAGATAGAAGACAGGCTTAATATTTTAGCTATTGACATATATGGCTTAAGCGAGGTCACAGGGCCTGGGGTTTCCTGCGAATGCTACTGCAAAAAGGGCATGCATATAAACGAAGATTACTTTATACCGGAGATAATAGACCCGGAGACTTTAGAAGTTTTGCCCTATGGTGAAAAGGGCGAACTGGTAATGACGACTATAAATAAGCAGGGAATACCTTTATTACGATATAGGACCAGGGATATAACCGCACTTAACGCAGATAAGTGCGACTGCGGAAGGACTTTTGTACGTATGTCCAAAGTACTTGGGCGGTCTGACGACATGCTTATAATCCGTGGGGTAAACGTGTTTCCATCGCAGATAGAAAGCGTACTTGTAAATATTGCGGAAGCATCGCCGCATTACCAGATAGTGGTAGACCGTGTTAATGGAAGCGATACTTTAGAAGTTCAGGTAGAGGTTTCAAGCGATATCTTCTTCGACGAAGTACGTAGAATGGAGACGCTTAGAAAACATATAGCAGACGAGCTGCATTCTGTGCTTAATATAAGCGCAGCTGTAACTCTGGTTGAACCGAAAACGATTCAGAGAAGCGAAGGCAAGGCAAAAAGGGTTATAGACAACAGAAAATTCTAGTTATAGCGAGGAGGGAAACAATATGTTGACACAGCAGATTTCAGTGTTTATCGAAAACACAAAGGGCAGGTTAAGCAAAATAACAGGAGTATTGGCAAAAGAAGATATAGACATTATCGCAATATCAATAGCAGATACCACTAATTTTGGTATTTTGCGCTGCATAGTTAACGACCCCAAACGTGCACTTACAGTACTTAAAAATGCAGGATTTACAGCCAATACTACATACGTGCTTGCAGTTGAACTAGACGATAAACCAGGCGGCTTAAACGCCGTATTAGAGCTTTTAAACGATGCTGATATAAGTGTTGAGTATCTTTACTCGTTTGTAAGAAGAGGAACTGATAAAGCGCTCATTTTATTCAAAAGGGTAGACGATAATGATAAGGCGGTAAAAGTTTTAACCGATAATAATATCAATATACTTTCAGATAAGGACGTCTACAATATTTAAGAAGCAGGGTAATTATATTGGCACGAGCTTACGTTGAAGTCGATTTAGACGCTATTAAAAATAATATAAGGGAAATTAAGAACCATCTATCCGAGAATACGCGTATTATGGCTGTGGTAAAGGCAGATGCATATGGCCACGGCTGTATTCCGTGTGCTACGGCAGCAATTGAAGCGGGGGCTAAGTGGCTTGCAGTTGCAACGCCTGAAGAGGGCAAGGTCATCCGTGATGCGGGGATAAAAAACCGTATACTTATACTAGGTGCAATAGAAGACGATGAGATAGATATGTGCATTGATTTAGGCCTTGACCTGTGCGTTTTTTCAAGTGTAGCTATAGAAAAGATAGCTGAAATCGCAAAGAAAAAGGGCAAGGTTTGCCGTATACATATAAAAATAGATACGGGTATGGGCAGGATAGGTATAAGGACAATTGGGGAACTAAAAAGTATCCTTAGTTCGGTAGAAAAACATAAGAATATAGAACTTGCAGGGATATTTTCACATTTCCCGTCTGCCGATACAGCTGCGCACGATGAGACGACAAGGAAACAACTAGATAAGTTTTTGGAGTTTGCAAAGTATGTAAAGGATAGAGGGTTTACACCGCTTCTTCATATATCAAACTCCGCTGCGTGCATAAAGTTTAATGAAGCGCAGCTAGATATGATAAGGCTTGGGATATCGATGTACGGTATTTACCCGTCTCCGGAAATG
Organism: Eubacteriales bacterium; assembly: GCA_041390245.1. Lineage (NCBI taxonomy): Bacteria > Bacillati > Bacillota > Clostridia > Eubacteriales > Eubacteriales bacterium. The sequence goes on along the minus strand of JAWKQI010000001.1, from coordinate 142,406 downwards.
GAAAATAAAGTGGTAAAGCTTTCTCCTGCTATGAAGGTCTTATCTAAAGTCGTATTTGTAAAAGATATAGACAAAGGGGACACGATAAGTTACGGGCAAACGTTTAAAGCCAGCGCCCCTATGAAAATCGCTACTATAAGCATAGGTTACGGAGACGGCTTTAAAAGGCTTCTATCCGGTAAGGGAAGCGTACTGATACACGGGAAACGCGCTCCGATAGTCGGAAGGGTCTGCATGGACCAGATGATGGTAGATGTAACGGATATAGAAGGCGTAGTTGTCGGAGATGAAGTGGTCTGCCTAGGGAAGCAGGGAGAAGAAGAAATAACGGCAGACGAAATTGCTGAGCTTTGCGATACAATAAGCTATGAAATAGTCCTTTCGTTTTTGCAGATGATGCTTAGGGTTTACTTGACATGAAAATAGAAGCTAGGCAAGGGGCGCTTTGCGTGCGAAACGGCATGACGGAGCAAGAAAGAAAGTATAATTCCAGTGTTATATGCAGAAAAATCAAGGGATTAGACGAATTTAAAAAAGCTAAGACCATAATGGCATATTATCCAACGAATAGCGAAGTAGACATAACCCAAATATTTAACGTGTGTAAAGATATGGACAAACGCATATGCCTACCGGTCGTCCTGGATGGAGACGGGCAAATGGATGTGGCTCTGTATGATGAAAACAGCAGCCTTTTGGCAGACAGGTTTGGAATATTGTATCCGCATGATGCTGAAAAAGTTAAAAAGAGCGATATAGATTTTGTTATAGTACCGATGGTCGCATTCGACGGAAATCTTAACAGGATAGGTTATGGAAGAGGCTATTACGACAGGTTTTTAGCAGGGACGCATGCGTATAAGTTAGGTGTTGCGTTTTCCTGCCAGCAAGTTTCAGAGATAATAAAAGATATTAACGACATAAAGATGGACAAAATAATAACCGAAAAAAACATCTTTTATTAAGGAGAAATTACTATGCGGGTTATTTCTGGCACAGCCAGGAGCATAAGGCTTTTAGCACCGGAAAAAGTAGCGCGGCCTACTACGGACAGAGTCAAAGAAGGCATGTTTAGCGTAATACAGTTTGAAATATCCTCCGCTAGAGTACTGGATTTGTTTTCAGGTTCAGGGGCTCTTGGGATAGAGGCTTTATCAAAGGGGCTAAAAGCTGTACTTTCATAGATGAATGCAGCGAATGTATAGATATAATAAAAAAGAATTTAATTAAGACAAAGCTTTTTCCTTTGGCGATAATAAAAAAAGGCGATGCTATAAGTTTATTAAAGACGGTCAATGGGCCGTTTGATATAATATTTCTAGATCCGCCGTATAAGTCTTTATTATATAAGGAAATAGCAGAAATAATTTTAAAATACCATTTGTTAGCGGAAAATGGTATAATTGTGGTAGAAAGTGACTTTTTTGATGTTTTAGATGGTTTTAATGGGCTTTTTAAGGTAAAACAGAAAAAATATGGGAATATATACGTTACATATTTTAAGGAGAATTAACTTTGGAGAAGATTTGTATTTATCCCGGCAGCTTCGACCCAATAACAAACGGCCATATGGATATAATTGACCGTAGTTCCAAGATATTTGATAAAATAATTGTTGCGGTGCTGATGAATGCGTCTAAAACACCTATGTTTAGTGTGGAAGAACGCATGGACCTTATAAGAAAAAGCACTGAACACCTGCCAAATGTAGAGGTAGACAGTTTCAAGGGGCTTTTAGTTCATTATCTTGAAGAAAAAAACGTCAATATAGTCATACGCGGCCTTCGTGCAGTGTCGGATTTTGAACATGAATTTTCTATGGCGGCATTGAATGCGCATATGTATCCTAAGATAGAAACAATACTCATGATGACGAGGACTGAAAACTCTTTTTTAAGCAGCAGCTTTATTAAAGATATAGCCAGGAATAAAGGAGATATAAAGGATTTTGTCCCTTCGCAGATCGTTTCAGATATTACAAAAAAAATTCAAGAGGAGAGGTTTTCGGGGAAATGAAAGTTTTTGAGTTTATCGAGGAGTTAGAGCAGGAAATAAATATGAGCCCAAATGCTTTTCTGTCTAAAAAGAAAGTAATCGAAGTAGACATAGTTATGGAGATCATACAAGACATAAAAAACTCTCTTCCGGAAAGCATTATAGAGGCAGATGGTACGCTGCAGGAAAAAAGCCGTATATTAAGTGACGCTCAAGAAGAGGCCAGCTCCATAGTAGCGGGGGCAGATTCAAAAGTAACCGAACTGGTTGAAGAACACGAATTAACCCAGCTTGCATATGAAAAAGCCAGAAGTATACTTGAAAGTGCCAAGAAGAATGCAAGAGAAATAAGGCTGGGCGCAAACCAGTATGCAAAAGATGTACTGCAGGATGTGCAAAATTATTTAAACGATTATTTAGACGCAGTAAAAGACGATTCAGCACAGTTAGATGTTAGAAAAACTGTGAAGAAAGAGCCAGAAGTGCATTTAGATTAATATTTTTTCAGCTTTGCTAATAAAGTTGTGCTGCAAAGCAAGAAGAATATAAGGCCTAAATATTGGTAAACGTTTGGTGTATTTGCGCTTAAACTCGATGTTGTGACAGTTAAAGGAATAACCTTTAAGCTTGCAGCCAGAATAAGAGAGGACAAGCAGCCCTGCATGAACTTAGCCGCTATAAAATTTTTAGCACTTAGCTTATACTGAGATATAAAGGCATATGTCTGCATTATTATAGATAAGCCGCCAAAGCCTAAAAGAAAAGCGGATATGTAGGCCATCAATATTTTACTTGAGATCTTGCTTGCCATGTTTACACCAACAGTCATTTCTATACTGCCTGATATTAATGGTTTTATAACTGCCGGATTTATTGAAAATTTGGTGAGCAGAGGAGACAGTATATTAGATACGGTTTCAAAGAATCCTAGGTGGTTTAAAAGGTTAATTAAAACATTAAATAAAATTATAAAACCGCATATAGTTGCAACAGTTATAAGAGAAGTAGTAACGGCGTTTTTTAAAATATTGCCTATAGTTGTCTGCTTTGAAAAGAAATTATTTTTTAGCCGGAAGTTATGAAGGGCTTTTTTTAATTCAGCCCGTATACTATAAACCATTTTCTTTTTGCCAAAGCGGATACGCATTATAACTCCGGTTAGAATCGCTGCAATGTAGTGTGAGAATAAGAGGTACCCCGAAAGGTAAGGCGCATTAAACAGGGATATCGCAACTACGCCGCTTATAAAAAGAGGGCTGGTTATACTTGTAAAGTAAAGTGTTAGTTGCGCTTCGTCACGGGTTAATATGCCTTTATCAAATAGTTCTGCGCTGAGTTTGGCGCCTATTGGATATCCGGATAGCCCGGCAGATAAAAATACGTATCCGGATTCGCCAGGGCATCCGAACAAAAAACCGAAGACAGGGGACAAGATAGCGCCTATAATTGGCACAAAGCCGGTCTGCAGGAGTATGGAGGTTCCTATTAAAAAGGGCAGTATAGAAGGCAGCACGGATTCTATAAAGAGCATCAGTCCGTTGCTCGCGGCATCTATGCTTATTTCGGGAAAGAGTGCCACTAGAAGTAAAAATAAAAATACTGATATAATAAGGATACACTTTGGTATTCTCTGCATAAATTTTCTCCTCGAAGTATATATGTAATTGATATGTTTGATAGGTGTTTGATATGAAGGACAAGATAAAAATAGGTTTAGCATTAGGTGCGGGTGCCGCCCGCGGATTTGCCCATATAGGCGTGATAAAAGCGCTTAATGAAAATAACATACCGATAGATATGGTATCTGGATGTTCCATGGGTGCTTTTATCGGTGCGCTTTATGTTACAGGCAGCGACCTTGACATGCTCGCCAACCTCATATCCATTTACGGTATGAATAAAATACGTGATTTTTCTTTTAATAATAAGCAGGGGATAATAAAAGGCGAAAAAGCTGAAACACTTATTAGGTTACTCACAAAAAATAAGACATTTAAGGAAACGAGCGTACCATTTACATGCGTGGCCGTCAGGTTAAGAGACGGCAAACTTAAGGTGTTTGACAAAGGGAAAATATATGATGCCGTCCGGGCAAGTATTTCAATGCAGGGGATATTTTTGCCAAAAGATATAAACGGGGAGCTTTATGTAGACGGCGCCATAGTCGAAAGAGTGCCGGTCCAGACTGTCAAGAGTATGGGAGCAGATATGGTAATAGGGGTTGATGTTTCGTATAGAGGTGAGGACCAGAAATCTCCTAAAAATGTGATGCAGCTTATGCAGCAGGCTATGAATATAATGAGCTATGAAATCGCCAAGAGCAAGATGTATAAGGCAGACGTTTTGATATTGCCGTCTGTCAGGGAAATAAGCCCGTTTTCAAACAGCCAGGTTGAAGAGTGTGTCGACATTGGATATAAAAGGACACTTGATTCTATAGATGCGATAAAGGAAAAGATTGAGGAGATTAAAAGCAATAGTTAGACTTCGATCAAACGTTCGGTATAGTCGCGGTTAAAAGTTTTGGACTTTAAAAGGTAAAGGTTCGTCGCCAATATATCTAGATCCAAAAATTCATTTTTTATGTTTGAGGCGGAATAGATTATCGGGCAGCTTGCCTTTTTTGATATATATGATAGTAAGTGTTTAGATGCTTTTTTTATGCCCAAAACCTTTATATATTGGGGAGGGCTTTGGTTAAACTTAAGTATTGCTTCTTTGGTTATCCCGATAAGTGCGTTTATGAGTATCCGGTTTATTCGCGTTTTAGTATACCGGCTGCTCTTTATCGCGTTTATAAATTCATCAAGATCATTGGGGTGGGATTTTAGGCTTGAGAAAATTTTATTTTCAAGCCCCTCGGAAACGTCTGGTAAAAGTGCGATGCCCTCTTTATTGAGTTTTATAAGTGAATTAAATATACTTTCTGAGAAATCATTCAAGACGCGTATATTTCCTAAGTCTATCTGCTCTTTTAAAAGTTCGTAACAGGCTTTTGGCACATAACTTAAAATATCAGAATTGGCAAGAATGCCTTTTCTAATTGCAGAAGCACTGGCCAGCTTATCTGAAAGGCTATTTTCATGGTAACCGCTACCTTTGCGCTTAATAGGAAGCGGGGAAAGCGTTGGCGCATATCTTTTTATTGCCTTTAGGTATTCTATTGCCAAGATATTGTTTGGTTTATTGATAGCAGATACCTTGTCACTGTCAAGAGATAGGTACTTTTTAAGCGCCTCGCCCCTTGATTTGACAAAACTATGACCGGCAGACAGGCTTTCCTTTAAATATGCCCTGTAATTTTCCGGTTCGTTTATCAAAACGTCTGCTACTGAAGATAGAAATGTGATGTCCGGCGTCTCGCAGCCAAAAGACAGTGAAGTTGCGCCTATTTCATTTAAAAGTTTAACGCCGGCAGATGCAAAACCCTCCGCACTTTGAAGAGAACCTAGAGCAGACAATTCAAATACGATATCAGCACCGGAAGCAAGGGCGCATTTTGCCCGTGTCCACTTATCGAACATTGCAGGATAGCCGCGCTGAACAAAGCTGGCAGACATTGCAACAGCTACCGCATCCGCGCCGGAACTTTTACGGGCAGCATCCAGATGGTAGGCATGTCCTAAGTGAAAAGGGTCGTATTCTGCTATAATTCCGCATATTTTCATAAAATTCTCTTTTCATTTCAGGTCAATTGATATATAATAATTCATTGGTGAAATAATTATACCAAAACTTTATATAAGTATACATATATAAAAAGGAGTATGCAAGATGGCGTTAAAGGATATTTTAATTGCAAAAGCTAAAAAAGACAAAAAAAGAATTGTTTTAGCAGAAGGCGAAGAAATTAGAACTATTACTGCTGCTAATAAGATAGTTAAGGAAGGTATAGCAGATGTTGTTCTGATTGGGGACGAGAAAGTTATACGTGAAAAAGGCAAGGATTTAAGCAGTGAGGTTAAAATAATTGACCCAAAGACATCGGACAAACTGGATTCTTACGCAAAACTTTTCTACGAGATCAGAAAATCAAAAGGGGTGACTGAGGAACAGGCTAAAAAGCAAGCTCAGGATCCTCTTTATTTTGGTGTACTCATGGTAAAGGCGGGAGAAGCCGATGGAATGGTAGCCGGCGCAGTGCATACTACATCGGATACTATTCGCCCAGCTCTCCAGATAATAAAGACAAGGCCCGGAATAGAATTGGTATCAACCTGCTTCTTAATGGAAGTGCCCAAAAAGGAATTTGGCTTAAACGGTATACTTGTATTTGCAGACTGCGGACTTAACCCTGATCCAAACGCATCTGAGCTTGCTTCGATAGCAAAGACTTCGGCAATGACTGCAAAAGAATTGGTTGATATGGATGCAAAAATAGCGATGCTCTCTTTCTCCACTAAGGGAAGCGCGAAGCACGCTAAAGTAGAAAAGGTGGCCGAAGGAGTTAAGATAGCTAAAGAAAAGTTCCCCGAACTTATGTTAGACGGGGAATTACAGGCAGATGCAGCTTTAATCCCGAAAATAGGAGAAAGCAAAGCTCCCGGAAGCAAAGTTGCAGGGCACGCAAACGTTTTAGTATTCCCGGACCTAGATTCAGGAAACATAGGATACAAGTTAACAGAGCGTTTGGCAGGCGCAACGGCTCTTGGACCAATATGTCAGGGCCTTGCAAAACCGGTTAACGACTTATCACGCGGATGCAACGCAGATGATATCGTATTTGTTACGGCGATTACAGCTGTTCAGGCACAGAGCGTATAAAAATAAGAAAAGGATTAAAGGGGATATAAAATGGATGTATTAGTCATCAATGCGGGCAGTTCATCATTGAAGTACCAGTTAATAGACGCAGATTCAGAAAATGTTCTGGCAAAAGGTATCGTAGAGAGGATAGGCATACCGCATTCTGTTTTAAAGCATACCGCTGAGGGGAAAGAAAAATATATAGTTGAAAAAGAACTAAGTAACCATAGAGTCGCCGTCGAGCTTATGTTAAAAGTATTGCTAGATGATAAATACGGCGTAATAAAAGATTTAAAAGAAATAAGTGCGGTAGGCCATAGAGTACTGCACGGAGGGCCGGATTTTTCCGATTCGCAGATAGTTACAGAACCTGTATTAAAGGCAATTAAAGACAATATTGTCTTAGGGCCGCTTCACAATCCGGCCAACTTGATGGGGATAAAGGCATGCACCGAGGCTATGCCAGGAGTGCCGCAGGTCGCTGTTTTCGATACGGCTTTTGGGCAGACGATGCCTCCTAGAGCTTATCTATATGGGCTTCCGTATGAAGCATATACGAAGCACAAAGTTCGCCGCTATGGATTTCATGGTACTTCCCACCGCTATGTCTCAATGAGTGCTGCAGAATTGATGGGCAACCCTGAGCATTTAAAACTTATAACCTGCCATTTGGGAAACGGCAGCAGCTTATCCGCTGTTAAGGACGGCAAATGTGTGGATACCAGCATGGGATTGACGCCCCTTGAAGGCGTTATCATGGGAACGCGCTGTGGCAGCATAGATCCTGCAATCGTTAAGTACATGATGGAAAGAGAAAATATGACCATCGAAGAGATGGATACATATATGAATAAAAAAAGCGGTGTTTTGGGCCTTTCAGGTATAAGCAGCGATTTTAGAGATTTATCCAGCGCGGCAGAAGAAGGGAATGAACGTGCAAAGATGGCTTTGGAAGCCTTTGCATATTCAGTTAAAAAGTATTTCGGAGCATATTCAGCTGCAATGGGCGGGCTTGATTGCATCGCTTTTACAGCGGGTATCGGCGAAAACGATCCCGAAATGCGCGCAAACATAATGGACGGGCTTGAATTTTTAGGAATCGAACTGGACCCTGAAAAAAATAGCCATCGCGGTGTCAAAATGGAGATCTCAAAGTCAAGCAGCAAAGTAAAAGTTTTCGTTATACCGACTAATGAAGAATTGATGATAGCAAGGGATACGGTTAAGCTTTTATCAAAATAATAAGTTGACAAGCGGGTAAAATAAAAATATAATCTAGTATAACTGGTTTTTTAGAGGTAAAATATGACTGTTGACGTAACGGAATGTTTAAAAAACCCGGGAGAGACTTTTTTACTAGAAGTAGAGTTTCCTCTTCCTGATATTAGTTATAATGGATGCAGTTATCAAGTCGTAGACCTTGTCAGCATCGTTGGGAAGTACGTATATTTAGATGAACGCATAACTCTTGATGCGCGTTTGAAAGCAAAAGTTAAATCAGAATGCGTTAAGTGCTTAGAAGATGCATTTTACGATATAGATGCGGAATTTAAAGAGCGCATATCCAAAACTAACCCGGATGATTTTAAGATAGTAAACAATAATGTCGATTTGTCTGAGATTGCAGAGGAAAACATAATATTTAATTTGCCTGAAAGAATGCTTTGCAAGGAAGACTGTAAAGGCATATGCCCTAAGTGCGGGGCAAACCTTAATAAGAAAACATGTGATTGTAATAAAGAAGGGAAGACGCAGGAAAATGCGTTTGGAGCCTTAAAAGATTTATTTAGTTAAGACAATGGAGGTGTTATAAAATGGCGGTACCAAAAAGAAAGACTTCTAAACAACGTAGAAATAAAAGAAGCGCAAACTGGAAGCTCACTGCTCCCAGCGTGAACGAATGTCCACAGTGTCACAAACCGAAACTGTCTCATAGGGTTTGCAAATTTTGCGGATACTACAATGGCAGGCAGGCTATGAAAGTCGAAGAAGGCAAATAAAAATAAATAATATTTAAGTGGATTATTACTTAAGTGAATTTACATCTCTTTTAAGGGGTGTAAATTCTTTTAAAAATGCGGTTAACCTAAATATGGTTGAAATCGATTGTTTGTTTTATTATAATTATATTAAAGTATAGTTGTGGTTTGGAGAAAAATTTGAATATAATACTGGATGCCTTTGGCGGAGACAATGCTCCTAAGGCAATTGTTGAAGGGGCCGTTCAAGCGGTAAATGCATATAGCGATATCAAAGTTATACTTACCGGAAAAGAAGAGCTTATTAAAGAAGAGCTCGCATTATATAATTACGATAGAAGCAAGATTCAAGTCGTTAATGCTACTCAAGTCATTGATATGGCAGAATCTCCCGTGGAGGCTATAAAGAGAAAAAACGATTCTTCGCTTGTTGTTGGCTTTAACCTGTTAAAAGAGGGGAAAGGCCAGGCATTCATCACGGCAGGGTCGACAGGTGCCACCGTTGCAGGCGCTACTCTGATAGTACGGCGTATCAAAGGGGTGAAACGCCCTGCATTGGCTCCGGTTATGCCCACTACTAAAGGAACCGGCGTATTGCTTATAGACTGCGGAGCTAATGTAGACTGTAAGCCATCTTATCTTGCACAATTTGCGCAAATGGGCAGCATATATATGAGCAAGGCTCAAGGGGTCTTAAACCCTAGGGTTGGCCTTTTAAATAACGGTGCGGAAGAAGAAAAAGGAAATATGCTTACAAAAGAGGCATATGCTATTTTAAAGGGGATGCCGCTGAATTTTGTAGGTAATGTCGAGGCTAGAAACGTAAACAGCGGAGATTATGATGTCGTTGCATGCGATGGCTTTGCAGGGAATATAGCCCTTAAAATGATGGAAGGCGCTGCACAGACTATAACTTCGATGTTAAAAGAAGAACTATATAAAAACTTTAAATCAAAAATCGGTGCACTTTTGGCAAAAGGTGCTTTTCGCCGTTTAAAAAAGAGAATGGATTATACTGAATATGGCGGGGCATTGCTGCTTGGAGTAAATGGGTGTGTTATAAAGGCACACGGAAGTTCTAATGCACGGGCAATAAAAAGTGCAGTAAACCAGGCGCGGGAGTTTATTATTGGGGATTTGGTTAATATTATAAAAGAAGAAATAACCAAAGTAGAGGACTAATTTATTTTTATATTTTTAGGAGGAACAAAAAATGGTATTTGAAAAGGTGCAGAAGATTTTATCTGAACAGCTTGAGATAAGTAAAGATAAGATCACGATGGAATCCAATTTAATTGAAGACTTAAAGGCAGATTCTCTTGACATAGTCGAGTTGATTATGGATTTGGAGCAGGAGTTTGATTTAGAAATTCCAGACGATGACCTTCCTAAGGTAATAAAGGTTGCTGACGTCGTCAAATACATAGAATCAAAACTAGAATAGGAGAAAAAGCCTTCTTTCAGGGGGCTTTTTAATTAGAAATGCTAGGCCAGAAAGCACAAAGGAATAAAAATCCAATAGAGTTAAAAATGCTAGGGAAAAAGAAACGTAGAGATGGAAACTCAATAGAGAATGAAATAGGGTATAATTTTCATAACCCTAACATCTTGACGGAAGCTTTATCACATTCCTCTACCCAAAAACTCTCTAACGAGAGGCTGGAGTTTTTAGGGGATGCTGTTTTAGAGCTTATTATTTCTGAGCATATTTTTAAATATTATAGTTTTGATGAAGGGGATATGTCTCAAAAACGTTCCCTTATTGTAAAAAAAGAATCTTTGTACCAAGCTGCACGTTTAATTAAGCTAAGCAGCTATATGTATTTTGGCAAAAGCGAGCTAATGGCAGGAGGCCCGGAGCGGCCTTCTATTTTAGCAAACGCATTTGAAGCGCTTATTGGGGCCATTTATTTAGACGGGGGATACTTAAGCGCGAAGAAGTTTATATTTAGATTCTTAGGTGAGAAAATAGAAGAAGTCGTTAACCAAAATGTTGTATACGATTATAAAACGAGCATAGCAGATTACTTAAAAAAACAAGGAATAAAAAGATACCGCTATGTTCTATATAAAGAGGAAGGACCTCAGCATGACAAGATGTTTTATGTCTATTTAAGAGCAGACGGGGAAAACATCGGGAGAGGAAAAGGAAAGACTAAAAAACATGCGGAACAGGAAGCAGCGCGCGACGCAATTGAAAACTTAAACGAAAAATAAGGAGAAAAGCGATGTTGGATTTTAACTTTGTAAAACAGACAGACAAAGAGATCTATGAAATAATGATGAAAGAACTGGACCGCCAGCAAAAGCATTTGGAGCTTATCGCATCTGAGAATTTTGTATCCGAAGCGGTAATGCAGGCTATGGGTTCTCACTTTACCAATAAATACGCAGAAGGGTATCCGGGCAAACGTTATTATGGCGGCTGCGAGTTTATGGATGAAGCGGAAAATCTGGCGATTGAACGCGCAAAACTGCTTTTTGGTGCAGAGCATGCAAATGTACAGGCACATTCCGGTGCACAGGCTAACACTGCCGTTTACTTTGCAATGCTAAACTACGGTGATACTATTTTAGGTATGAACTTAAACCACGGTGGCCACTTGACTCATGGTAGCCCTGTAAATATCTCCGGTAAATATTTTAAAATCGTTCCTTATGGGGTAAGAAAAGATACAGAATATATAGATTATGATGAAGTAAGGAGCCTTGCAGTAGCAAATAAACCTAAGATGATAGTTGCAGGTGCAAGTGCATATCCAAGGTATATAGACTTTGCAAAATTCAAGAAAATAGCAGATGAAGTCGGTGCTTATTTGATGGTGGATATGGCACATATAGCAGGATTAGTTGCTGCCGGTGCACACGATAACCCGGTTCCTTATGCTGATTTTGTGACATCTACGACTCATAAGACATTAAGAGGCCCAAGAGGCGGCCTTATACTTTGCCGTGAAGAATATGCAAAGGCGATAGATAAGGCGATTTTCCCGGGAATACAGGGCGGGCCGCTTATGCATACGATAGTTGCCAAGGCAGTATGTTTTAAGGAAGCATTAACAGAAGACTTTGTATTATATCAGCAACAGATCGTAGTTAACGCTGAAATTTTGGCGCATACCTTGATGGAGCATGGCTTTAGGCTAGTTTCAAACGGCACGGATAATCATCTTATGCTGGTAGATACAATGGCATCGGTAAATATGACAGGCAAAGATGCACAGGATATTTTAGGCGAAGTAAATATTACGGTAAATAAAAACACGATTCCTTTTGAGACATTAAGCCCATTCGTAACAAGCGGCGTACGTATAGGAACGCCGGCAGTTACTACACGCGGGCTGGTTGAAGAAGACATGGTCCTAATAGGAAACCTAATCTCCAAACTGTTAAAAGAAGGGAAAAGCGCTGTTCCGGATGTAAAAAAGGCAGTTGTTGACCTTTGCGAGAAGCATCCTCTTTATAAATAATTTTTTCAAATAAATATAAATCAGCCGCATTTTGGGAAAGCTATTTAAAAATAAGCTTAAAAGGTGCGGTTGTTTTATGTATTTATCAATAGTTTTAACAGTTGTATTATTAATACTCACAGTTAGCGGTTGCTTTAATAAAGCATTTTTTAGGGCACGTATAAATAAACTTACTTTTATTATATTTTTAGTGCTATTTGCCATAGCGGTTTTGATGCCCGAAGTCGGAATATACGGGGTTAGCTTAAATTTAGCGATACCTTTGGCTTTTATTTTTATGATAGCAGCGTTAATAAAAAAACCTAAATACGGCATTATGGCGATGTTAAGCGCGATATTATTGGCGGGGATAATATATATGGTAGAGCGTACTCTTGATATAAGCGAGTATTCTATGAACGGGCTTGCATATATAGAGACAGGCATTATACTGATAATAATATCCATTATGTCCAAAGATGCTGTTATTGCAGCTGCAGCCGCATATTTTTGCAGTGTGTCCCTGCTTGCGTTTTATATATTAGAACATGTGCTAATAGGAGATACATATATATACCTAGATATGGACTTAAGCCTGGCCAGAGCTGCGGCAGCCACCGCATCTACTATGATCTTAACTGATATTACACATTCGATTGCTGAATGGTTCAGGAGAAGAAAAGAAGAATTAAAGGTAGTTCACAAGAACGCCTAAAATAAAAAACGGGTTTTGCGGGGGAATTTATGGGGTTTACCGTTTCAAAGGTAAATAGGGAGCTTAAACATTTAATTAAAAGTGGCGACGAGATCCAAAAGATAAATAATGAGGATTTTATCGATTATGTAGATTACGTTTATTTCAGTGCCCAAAAAAACTTAAAAATAGATCTTAAAAGAAACGGAAAACACATTTCAGTAAATATAAACAAAGATGAAGACACTCCTTTAGCTTTAGAATTTAAAGAAAGCCTTTTTGGCAAAAAAAGAGTCTGTTTAAATAACTGTATATTTTGTTTTGTGAGCCAGCTTCCAAAAGGACTGAGAAAAACTCTTTATGTAAAAGATGAGGATTGGAGATATTCCCTTATAATGGGGAATTATATAACGATGTCCTCTATTTCTGATGCAGAGCTTACCCGTATATGTAAACGTGGGGCAAGCCCCCTGTATATATCGGTACATACGATTGATGAGGGGCTTAGGAAAAAGATACTGGGAAATGAAACGGCGCGCCCGATTAAGGAAACGTTGAATATCTTACTTGAAAATAATATTAACTTTCATGCCCAGGTCGTTTTAATGGCCGGAATAAACGACGGGAAAGTTTTAAAGGAGACTATCGGTTATTTATCGTCTCTTGAAAACTGCCTTTCGCTTGCGGTAGTCCCTGTTGGGCTTACAAAGTTTAGAGAAGGGCTTTACCCTATTTCCGTGTTAAATAAAGAATCGGCAGAAAAAGCAATCGACGTTATTAACATAGCTCAAAAGGAAATTTTAAAAAAGCGAGGGACAAGATTTGTCTTCCCTTCGGACGAAATGTATTTAAGGGCAAAATACGTTTTGCCGCAATATGAAGAGTACGAGGATTTTTGCCAGATAGAAAACGGCGTTGGCATGATTCGCCTCTTTGAACGGGAAGTAAAAAACGCAATAGAGGATTTTTCAGATGTAAAACCGATTAAAAGAAAAATTAGTATTGCAACAGGTATGGATTCTTATGATTTTATGGTAGAATGTATAAATAACATAAAATCGGCTTTTGATATAGACGTTTTAATCTATCCTATAAAAAATGATTTTTTTGGAGACAGCATTACGGTTTCCGGCCTTATAACAGGCGGGGATTTAAATAACCAGCTTTTAAATAAGCCGCTTGGCAAGGAGCTTATAATTCCTGACTGCATGCTTCGGGATAGAAAAGATACGTTTTTAGATGATGTTACCGTAGATGAACTTTCTGAAAGCCTTAACGTTAAGGTGTGTCCGGTTAAGGCAGATGGAGAAAGTTTTGTCTTGTCGGTTTTAGGGCAAAAGGAGATATAATCAATGGCGATGCCAATAGTAGCGATTGTCGGGCGTCCGAACGTAGGCAAATCCACATTTTTCAACAGGATAACTGGCAAAAGGATAGCTATAGTTAAGGATACTCCCGGCGTGACAAGGGACCGTATATACGCAGATGCAGAATGGAACGGCATCACTTTTTCTTTGGTAGACACCGGAGGGATAGATTTAAATACCTCGGATGTGATTTTAAAACAGATGAGGGAACAGGTCCAAATTGCTATCGATACTGCAGATGTGATACTGTTTTTTACCGATGCAAAGCAGGGCCTTATACCGGAAGACTATGAAGTTGCCATGATGCTTAGGCATACTAAAAAACCGGTCATCGTCGTAGTTAATAAAGTAGACAATAAAAAAGACGAACAGGAAGTCTATGATTTTTATAGCTTGGGTATAGGCGAAATATTTGGCATATCTTCGGCACAGGGGTTAGGATTGGGGGATCTTTTAGATAAGATAGTGTCTTATTTAAAAGATTTTAAAACTGCTGAGCAGGAAGATATGATAAAAATAGCTATCGTCGGAAAGCCAAATGCGGGGAAGTCATCTTTAGCTAACAGGATAATAGGCGAAAGCAGGTCTATAGTAAGCGACATACCAGGGACGACCAGGGACGCTATAGACTCTTATTTTACGAGAGACGACCAAAAATATATGATAATAGATACAGCTGGGTTGAGGCGTAAATCCAGGATAGAAGATGCTACGATAGAACGTTACAGCGTTATAAGAACTCTGGCAGCGGTTAAAAGGGCAGACGTAGTAATAATAATGATCGACGCGACAGATGGGGTGACAGAACAGGATGTAAAGATAGCCGGATTTGTCGACGACGAAGGCAAGCCTGTAGTTATAGCAGTCAATAAATGGGACTTAATTGATAAGGATACGTACACTGTAAACTCCTTTAATGATAAAATAATGAGTGCGATGCTTTTTATGAAATATGCCCAAATCGTATATATATCCGCTCTTAGCGGACAAAGGGTTGATAAGCTGTTAGATGAAGCATTAAACGCATATAAGAACAGCGCGAAACGTCTGACGACCGGGTTGTTAAACGACTGTATAAATGAAGCGATAACAGTGACACAGCCCCCTTCGGACAAAGGCAGGCGCTTAAAGATTTACTATGCCACGCAAGTTGCCGTTTCACCGCCGTTTTTTGTATTATTTGTTAATGACGAGAAGCTGGTTCATTTTTCTTATAAGAGATATCTTGAAAATTATCTGAGGAAAACCTTTGATTTTAAAGGCACACCGATTAGAATAGCCTTTAGGGAGAAGAACGAATAAGAGGAGGGAATAAAATTGGACAATTTGATTTTTAAACTTATAATATCAGCGATTCAGGCGTACTTACTTGGGTGTATTATATTTTCTTATATCTTAAGCCGTATAATCAATAAAAAGGATATTAGAGAGCTCGGAAGCGGCAATGCCGGGTCTACCAACATGCTCAGGAACTACGGCTTGAAATGGGGCATTTTAGCGCTCGCAGGCGATGTGCTTAAAGGTAGTTTGGCTGTTTTTTTCGGTTATTTGCTCGCTGGAAGGACCGGTATGTACGTTGCGGCAGTATTCGTTATGCTGGGGCATAATTGGCCGGTGTTTCTGCAGTTTAAAGGCGGAAAGGGAATTGCAGTAACTTTAGGCGCTCTTATAGTTATAATGCCCATACACACACTTATAATATTTGCAGCAGCTATAGTAATAATGGTTTTGACCAGAACGGTGTCGATAGGGTCTCTCGCCGGTTCTGTCATTTACGTTATAACGGCATTTGTGTTTTTCCCTTCGGATACTTATCTTCATATAGCTATCATAGTGCTGGCATTGTCTGCATTTTTCTCGCATAGGGAAAATATAAAGCGCATATTAAAAGGGCAGGAATCTAAGATAAAGCTTTCAAAGAATGGCATAATGGAAAAAATAAAAAAAAATAAAGTAAAAGACGACGAACCTGTTTCAGCCAAATAAAATTTTCAGAAATTGCATGGGTTGTTAACCCTTAGCTTTGATGCTATAATATCTTCGGCTTGTACCCGTAGCTCAGTTGGATAGAGCGTAGGACTCCGACTCCTAAGGCCAGAGGTTCGAATCCTCCCGGGTACGCCACCAAAAAAACAGCTTGATCAAGCTGTTTTTTTGGTTATTTGTTTTTTCTTTTTATTTTATAAATTTTTTTGACTAGTTAAAACTTCTAAGATAATAAACATACTCCGAGTTTATAATATTATCTAACCTTTTTAATAATATAATTAACTTCTATTATATTAAATTTCTGTTATAATAATTACATATTGTTACAATTTTTTTTCAAAAATATTAACTTAGACACAACTTGTCCGCATTTTAGAGATAAAATAGGTACAATTCACACATATGGAGGGGTAACATATGACGAAAATATTGATTGTTGAAGATGAACTGCCTATATCCAGCTTGATTCAGATGAAGCTTACACGGCAGGGCTATTTTTGTGAGTGTGCCTACGACGGCAAAATGGCAGCTGATCTTATTGAGAAAAATAATTATGATTTGGTTCTTCTAGATATTATGCTTCCAATTTTTAACGGCTTTGATTTGATGTATTATATTCAGCCGATGAATATTCCTGTTATATTTTTAACGGCAAAGGGAGATGTCCAAGATAAAGTGAAAGGGCTGAAATTAGGAGCCGACGATTATATTGTAAAGCCTTTTGAAATGGTAGAGCTAATGGCCAGGATCGAAGTTGTATTAAGGCGTTACCACAAAGGGAAAGATTTAATTCAGATTGGCGATGTAGTTATTTACGTGGATGCACGGAAAGTAACAAAGCAGGGTGACCCTGTCAAGCTTACGATAAAGGAGTTTGACCTGCTCGTAATTCTCGCACAAAACAAAAATATCGCACTATTTAGAGAGACATTGTTTGAACGCGTATGGGGAATAGAATTTGCATGCGATACGCGTACATTAGATTCCCATATACAGCGTTTGCGCAAAAAACTTGGATGGGAAGGCCGTATAAAAACCATCTATAAGGTCGGTTACCGATTGGATGATACATAATGAAGTTTTTTTTCAAAGTGTTTATTTTAACAACATTAGTGATTGCCATAGTATGCTCTATTGGAAGCTATGCGCTGATATCTACTTCTTTTAATTCGGATGTTAATCGGGAAATCGAAAGGGGTTTGGAGGAATATCAGCTTACACAGTTTGCTTTTGAATCCAGCCTGCTTAGTGCAGAAATGCAATACAGCAATGTCACAGATGAAATGATGGGAAGTATTATCAAACAAACGGCTGCCATGACAAGCGGGCAAAGCCTGGCAGTTTTTAACAGCGCAGGGACAAAGCTTGTGTCCGTTCCGGAAACGCTTTCGGTTTCACTTTCTGTAACTTCTATTGGAGATGATGACCAGCAATATCAGATATCAGATGCATCAGGTGCGTATACTTTGGAAATCGTCGGAAGCTTTGTTTATAACGACCAAAGGCTTTATCTGGCTTTATCCCGCAGTGTAAAAGAAATATTTTCTAAAAAAGAAGAGTTGACACGGTTTTATATATATTTGAATCTGGCTATGATTGCAGTTGGAGCGCTACTTATATCTGCTTTGTCCTTTATATTAACCCGCCCGATAAGGAAGCTAAAGAAGTCGGCAGGTCGTATTGCAGAAGGCAGGTATCATGAGCGGGTCGATGTTAAAACAAAAGATGAGATAGGAGAGCTGGCGACTAGCTTCAATCATATGGCGGCGGCTGTGGAACAAAATATTGCCGATTTAAAGAAATACGCGCAGCAGCAGGAGGATTTCGTCGCGAATTTTTCGCATGAACTGAAAACACCTCTTACATCTATCATTGGATATGCTGATCTCCTGCGCTCTGAAGACTTAGAGCCAAAGGATGTATTTAAAGCGTCTTCCTTCATTTTTAGTGAGGGAAAACGCCTGGAAGCCATGTCGTTAAAGCTGATGGATATGATTGTGTTAGAACGCCAGAATTTCACTTTAAGGCCGATTAATATAAAGCCGCTGTTACGGCATGTTATTAAAGTCGTTGCACCGCTTCTTATTACGGCCGATATAAAAATTGAACTGACTGCAGAAAAACGGATCGTATTTTGCGAACCGGACCTTTTAGTTACGCTGATAATAAATTTAATAGATAACGGGAGGAAAGCTTCTGATGGTGGGGAAATACTGCTATCAGGAAAAACTGTCGGGCAAAAGTATCAGATATCCGTTCGTGATTTTGGCCGGGGTATACCTCCTGAAGAGACTCAAAGAATCACTGAGGCGTTTTATATGGTGGATAAATCTCGTTCGCGTGCACAGCACGGTGCAGGATTGGGGTTATCGATTGCTCAGCGTGTCGCCGAGATCCATGGTTCCAAGTTAAAGGTTAAGAGTGTTTTAAATGAAGGCACAACGGTGTCATTTTTGCTGCCTCTAACGAAAAACAGCCGTCAGGAGTTAGAGAAGAAAGGAGAAGAGGAGTGAAAGGGTTCCTTGCATATAAAAGGTTTCTTATATATATTTTTTGGACTTTAATTGTATTGGTATTTGTATTTATAAGCGTTGCTGTACCTGTGGCCTTATCAAAGGCTCAGGAAAAAGAGACATTAAATAAGGTTTTTACGTTGCAAGCAGATGAGGACACAAATTATCTAAGCCAGGCGGTTTCGTTTGAAGAACGGGTAAATATATTCTGCAACGCAGATATTAATATAAAGAGTACGAGAAGCGCCTACTCATCTGAACTTTCAATAGAAGAAGTAATAAAAAAAATAAATGATTATTTGCCCGATTGGATAGACGAATTCAATTCTGAAATCTACGCAAACCTTGGTTTGCCAACTGTTGCGGCGGATACTTTGTTATCATATGCAATGATCGATGCCGTTTTATATGAGAGCCCCAGCGGCTCTACGAAAATTCCATATTGGCAGGTCACATATCAATGGGAGCCATATTATAATGAAACTGTTACCGTAAAGAACTGGCCGATTTATTTTTTGGAAATTTATTGTGATACGCTAACAGGCAATCCTTACTGCATAAGTTATTATTATTCTTCATTCATACATTTCAGTGAATCTTGCGGGGTATCTGCCTATGCAAAGACCATAGGGCTTGAGGATAAGCTTAAAATAGCGGAAGCAGAACAATACTTTGCAAAAGAAGAAGTCGTATATGATACTAGTGAAAAGAGCAGCGCTACCATTATAAATAATGCTTTGAATTTGTTCTTCCCGCTTGAGGACCAGGGTTTTGGCATCGTAAAATCTATAAATATTTTAGGAGAAAACTGGGATCGTATACAGTTTATACCCAATGATATGGTAGAGTAAATAAAAATAACACAAGTTGTATACATTTCAAGTAAGATTTGATGACATCGGTTTTTTAAGATATAAAAGGCCGGTGTTTTTTAATACGGTCAAAAAAGCAAATTAGACAATATATCTTGTCGGTTTTGAGAAGGACGGAGTGGATTAAAATAAGAAATCTGTTAAAAAGATACCGGCGCAAAAAACGCTGGACCACTAAAAAGAATGTAATATTTAGATTGATTTTCATAATTATATTATTTATTTTAGCCGTCGTGATAGCGATAAAAATTGTATCTGATGAAGCGATAGGATTTGTGAGAACAGATTTAGATAGCCAAGTAGCAGGGGTGACTTCCGAGCAAATAGACACTGATACCCCAGCAGCTTCATTTAATAAAAAAAAGGCAGAAGGCTTTTTGATGCTGGTAAACTGGGAGCATCCGCTTACTTCAGATAAACGCCCGGATGGAATGGTAAAAATGGGGACTGTTTTTGAAAAAGGATTGGTAGCATTAAACGAGCATGCATCTATTAATGAGGTGGCAGGCGAAGCGGCAAATGAAATGTTTAAGGCAGCTAAAGAAGACGGTGTAACTCAATTTATTATTACTAGTGCTTACCGCAGTGTTTCGTATCAGGATACGTTATACCAGGAAAAGTTAAATGAAGATAAAAATTATGGCAGCGACCCTTATACAAACCCGGTTAAAGTTATGCCGGGAAATTGTACTGAGCATGCAACTGGGCTGGCAATTGATATTTTGGCGGAAGATTATAAGGAAGCTGATGATGATTATGATGAAACGGAGCAGGGGAAATGGCTTAAAAATAACGCATATAAGTTTGGGTTTATTCTCCGCTACCCAGAGAATAAGGAACATATTACGGGTGTGATTTATGAACCGTGGCATTATCGGTATGTAGGAGTCGAAGCGGCTAGAGAAATGTATGAAATGGGGCTATGCCTTGAGGAGTATGTATATGTCCCATAACCAGCAAAGAGTTTGAGTATCGTTTAGAAATAGGCAGGGAGCGTTGTTTTTACCCATTTATCTTTATAATATCCAAAATGGCTTTCTACTGTTAAATTCTTAAGATCAAATAAAGAGGTACATCCTTCTATGCGAATATCTTTACCGTCACTGCTTTTTGGATTATCCTCATAATACTCAGGGAACTTTCCGTATGGAGATAAATAGTCTGCCAGGTGTTTGGCGGTTTTATAATTGATGCTGCCGTTTTTAATAAGCTCCTGCCTTACCTGATGGTTTAATTCATCATATCGCCATTGCAGATCATTGACCTTTCCAATAGTTATCAATGCAACCCATGGGTCCATTGCACAAAGCCGCATATGCGGCAGCAAGAAGTGGTTAGTCGTGATAAATACGTCTTGCTGTGTGCGCTGAGGAGCAAAGTAAAAGTTAGAGGGGCAGTTTTTTTCTTCTATCGTACGGTTTATAAATCCATCAGGTAAGAAGGCATCTTTATATAGGCGTATCCAAGGGTTGTATCTTGCTTTATAGTATTCAAAAAGCCCGGCGTTAAATTTAAAATATATGTCTGGGAAAGGCGCACCGTACCAGCGCGTCATTGTACCGTTTTTAAAAGGTGCCGGTTCATGTGACGAAAGGAATTTATCATCTGGCAAATAAGGGCGTAAAGATGCTGGCGGATAGCTTAGGAAATCTATATTGTTTAAAGATGCACCAGCCTCTACGGTACAGGCGGTGTCACTTACTCCGTCTGAAAATACGTAGTTCCACGAAACGCCACGTTTGGCATCTTTAACAACTTCAGCTGAATCAGAGGCGCTGCTGCCATAAAGTATGCTTTCGCGGAGAAGCAGCATTGAGTTTATTCCGACATGGTCTATATCACAATTGGCAGCAGGCGACATGTTAAGCCCTGCGGCCACGCCCTTAATGTTCATGGCGCTTATGCTGCCGATCATTCCGGGGGCAGTTATGCTTACATGAGGGTTTAGAGGCACTTTATCCTGCTTAGATGGGAGGCATATGATATGTGCCAAGTTTTTTTGAAGCACTCCGCCGGAAGCAAACATAAAATCACGGGCAAAGAAATGCCCGCCTGATGCTGCAGCGCCGAATATTGAAAAAGCATTGCACATCATTGCAAGGTGTATATCTTTAGGGGCAAGCTGCGGCACCTGTTTGCGAAGGAAACTGCCGGTATAAACAAGCGCGCATAGCACATCTATTCCTACGTTCATTATGCTTAAACGCGAGAGTGTGACAGGAGTTTTCGGGTTGCTCTTTTTGCAGCCATTTAATATACCGTTAACTTCATCACGTATGTGCTTGGGCTGCGATTCCCACGTACTTCTGGAAATATCATGAATAAACGAGACAAGTAATTTTTGAAGCAATGGAAATACATTTAAAAAATCCAATCCTATGAAGTCAAAGATTATGTTGTCAACGAAATTAACTGACATATCGGAGATTTCTGGTTCCGCAAGCAGCCCCAATAGGTAGCCTCGTTCATAGGGATTTCCTTCGAGATAATAGCTGGTTTTCATTTTGCCTGTATCCCTGTCCGCTGCCGTCATATGTTTAGCCTCTATACCAAGCATGCCTGATTCAGTATATGCCCTTTTCTTTACCTTAAATCCATCGGCTGAAAATGCTTTATATAGCTTAGAAAAATGAGATTCTGTTTGAATACTGTCTTCCATAACTTTGCCTCCGGAGAATTGCCGGCGTTATAGTATTTAAAAATTCTATGATTTAAAACGCCGGCATAATTCTCATTTACTTTTATGTGTGTTGATAAAGATTTATGTTGAAGGCTATTATAAAGGGCAGGCATCTAGCCAGATAGCTTATGGATTTTATTGAATACATCAGCCTTTTACCATATAATGTTGTTGTAATAAGCAAAAGCAAAACAAAAATTTAGAGGTGCAGATAATGGGATTATATTGTACGATATTCGGGCATAAATGGAATGGATGCAAATGTGTTAGGTGTGGTTTTGTGTCGCAACACAGCAATAATCATCATTACGTTCCTGTTGAAGGAAAATGTCAGCTGGTATGCTCAATTTGCGGGAAAAAAGTACCTAGGCAACATAAATGGGTGATTGTAGGGGATAAAGCTAATAAAGAGTGTATTAAATATTGCGAGATTTGCGGAGAGAAAGGCAAGGCCGAACATAAGTGGAATAAATGTATATGCGAACGGTGCGGCGCTATACGAAAAAGTGAGCACGATTTTCACATTTTAGAAGGCGAATGTATTGAGAAATGCTCAATTTGCGGCACGACAAGGCCGATTGCACATAAATGGGCAGGTGATGTCTGCATAAACTGCCATATTAGCAAAAAGACCTATTTTGAACAAAGGGCACTTGAAGCACAGGGCGCAATATACGAAACAACGGGCTGTGATATAGTTGGGGAGATTGAAGACCAAACCTTATTACAAAACATTGCGAATAATGCTAAATTATATCGTGTGCGAAGCGAGGCGTTAAAGCATATTATAAAGCGGGAAATCTTAATATCCATAGCACAGGATAGATCGAAAGACTATGATTTTAGAATTGAAGCTGCAAATAAGATCAAGGATGACGCTGAGAGGAAAAAAGTGCTTGCATCAATAAGCATGTCTCCGGGAGAGCAGTCACAATATGACAGTGAAGTAAAATCAGGGCTTTAGTGCTTAATAGAGGAACTATATTAAACTTTTTATAGCGTTAAATAAAAAACTTCCGCCGAAAAAGACAAGCAAACAACCAAGCATAGCTATTAGTATGCGGTAAGGTTTGTCTTTGATGAATTTACGCGTGGTTCCGATTATTATAGATATCACACCATACCATATAAAATCTGCCATGATATGCCCAATGTAATAAACGACTACGCCCATATAGCCAAGTGTTTCATAAGAGTTGATGACAAAACCTAAACCGATGACAGCCCACCATAAAAGAAAATAAGGGTTGGCGGCACTTATCAGCATCCCGGAAATAAACAGGTTCTTATTACTTGATTTTTCATTATCGAGCTTTACAGACACTTTGTTCTTTATGGAATTAATAATCATGTCGATTCCCATGTATATAAGGAGTATCCCGCCCAATATACCTATTACGATTTGGGCTGTATCGGACTTAAGTACTATGTCTAAGCCTAAAAATATAAGTACAAGCAAAATGAGCTCTAAAAAAGCATGCCCAAGTGTAATTATAAAACCGGAACGCGGGCCAAATGATAAAGACTGTTTGATAGTATAAGTAAGAAGTGAACCAGGCATTATAGCGCCTGAAAAACCGATTGTAAGTGCGGATAAGAATATAAGTATCATATAATAATAACTCTCTATCGAACTTAAAAATCTTTGTTAAACCAAAAACTTTATTAATACTAGCATTTATATATCATAAAGTCAAACTCCGGATTTTTCAGTTGATATCCGTTATATGGTGAAAAATCGTCTGCTTAAAAGGCTTTCTCCAGGTGACGTTTCGTCCGTTAAAAGTGGTGCTGGGATATAAGCGGCTCTTTTGTTATAGAATCAAATCCAGTTATTATTGAAGAATGTACGATATTATCATGGGCATTTTTATATTGGATCAAATCTCCTATGAAGATCTTCCCTTCGATTTTGCTTTCATATTCGTTATTTAAGTCTAGGTAATAAGTATCTGCCTTGATGCCAAAACGTTTTTCCTCTGAACATACGCGTATATACCAGAATAAAGACTGCGCAACACTCCAGCAAACAGAGTTTTTTCCATAGAGGTACCACCAGGGATGTGACCTGTTAAAATCGTTATTTGCTCCGCCGGCGCGTAGGCACTGGGATATAAAGTTCGTACAGTCATCGGCTGAATAATATATATAATTAGGGTTTGGGGTAAGCGCGTAACGAATCGCATAGGCCGCCGCGGCTTCTCTATTGTAGACCATATTTTTAACATCCTTTACTCATATATTTTACTGAAAAGAGAAGTGAGTTTGATAAAAGCCTTAAAAATTGGTATATTATATAATATATTTCATGTTTTTTGATATAATAATGCTATATTTAAGCAAAGTTGATAAAAAAGAAGTTTTGAGTAACACTTGACAGTGTTTTGCACATAAACTATAATATAAAAATCTCTTTGCACTGCATACAATACAGTACAAACTGAGCAGGCGATGGGCTTATGTTAAGTTCGTGGGGCCGGGCCGTAATCAACGGCAGCAAATGTAGCACATTTGCGGGACAGTGGTATGTTTCGTAGATGCGTATTTTTATTTAAAGGTATATACGCCGTTGATATGAAGTGCCATAGAGCTATCTTAAAAAAAGCCAAGAGGCTAATTCGGAGGTAACTTTTATGACAAACAGTAAAATATTTAAAAGGGCTGACTTCAAAAGAAGCCAAAATACTTCAGGAGCAATATGGCAAAAATGAGCTTATCCCACCTAAAAACAAAACTTTTTAAAAAAATCCTTGCATATCATATGTGAACCTATGTTCCTCTTATTGATTATTGCCGCAGTTATATACTTCATTTTAGGAGAACCGCGTGACGGCGCTATAATGCTTGTATTTGTCAGCGCTATCATAGGCGTAGACATAATTCAGGAATGGAAAACCGATAAAACACTAAACGCATTGAAAAATTTATCAGCACCTACGGTCACAGTTTTAAGAGATGGAAAAGAAACGGTGATCGCTAGTTCAGATATAGTTCCCGGGGACTTAGTTACTATTTCCGAGGGAATAAAAATTCCTGCAGACGGTGAAATCGTAAAATTGAGCGACCTTTGCGTAGACGAGTCTTCCTTAACAGGAGAATCAGAAGGCGTGTGGAAAGTAGTATCTGAGGGGAATAATACCCAAGACTACTGGAGACGCGATTATTGTTATGCAGGCACATTGGTAATACAGGGCAGCGCAACCATACTTATAGATAAAATCGGCAAATCAACCGAGTATGGTAAAATCGGCGCAAACGTAGCCTCGGCAGAAGAAAAACAAACTCCGCTTCAAAAGCAAACGGGCAGGCTGGTAAAGCTAAGTGCCGGGATCGCGGCTATATTATTTGCACTTGTAACTACCCTTACTTGGTTTAATATATCGGATCATGCCTTTAATGACAGGATAATTGAAAGTATCCTTTCTGGTATAACTCTTGCAATGGCTATGATACCGGAAGAGTTCCCAGTCATTTTAACTGTATTTCTTTCCATGGGAGCATGGAGGCTTGCAAAAAAGCAATCCCTTGTTCGAAGGTTGCCTTCAGTTGAAACACTTGGTGCAGTGTCTGTGCTTTGCGTAGACAAAACCGGTACGATAACCATGAACAAAATGGCTGTCAGCGAAGTATGGGCAACGGGGTGTGAGAGTAATGACCTATGTGAGGTTATGGGGCTTGCCTGTGAAACAGAAACTTATGACCCTATGGAAAAGGCGATGATAGATTACTGCGAAAGAGTAGGGATTCCAAGGGGGCATATATTCGGCGGAGAACTCATATACGAATATGCTTTCACAAATGAGCTTAAGATGATGGGCCATGTCTGGCGGCACGATGGTGAAGTAATAATCGCGGCCAAGGGTTCTCCGGAACGCATTCAGGGCCTTTGTGATTTAAACGAAGATGAAAAGACAGACCTAAGTATTAAAATTACCGAAATGTCTGAAAAGGGGTTAAGGGTTATTGCAGTTGCAATGGCTAAACTTAAAAGTGATACCCTTGTTCCGGAAAGCCTTACAGATTGTAAATTAAAACTTTGCGGGCTCGTAGGCCTTGCGGATCCACCGAGGCCTTCTGTCAAAAAAGATATTGCCAGGTGCATTAATGCCGGAGTCCGCGTTGTCATGATAACCGGAGACAACGGTATTACTGCATCAAGCATCGCTAAACAGATAGGGATACCGGATAGCGGCAAGATAATAACTGGTGACGAATTGGATGCAATGGATGATGAGGAATTAAGGCAGCGTGTCAAAGACGTTAGCATATTTTCACGCGTTATTCCGGAGCATAAGATGAGGATAGTTAAGGCATTTAAGGAAAACGGCAAGGTAGTTGCAATGACAGGAGACGGGGTTAACGATGCCCCTGCATTAAAACATGCGGATATCGGTATAGCAATGGGCAAGCGCGGGTCAGAAGTTTCCCGCGAGGCGGCTGACCTTATACTTATGGACGACAATTTCACGACCATAGTGGATACGATTCGAGACGGGCGCCGGATTTATGATAACATAAGAAAGGCAATAGGCTATGTATTTACAATACATATACCTATAGCGTTTGCATCTTTATTAGCGCCGCTGCTTCATATAGACCCTAAAGCACTCATGCTACTGCCTTTGCATGTTGTATTATTAGAACTTATAATAGACCCTACTTGTTCGATAGTACTCGAGCGACAGCCGGCAGAAAATGATATAATGAACAGGACCCTAGGAACCCAAAGGAAAATATCTTAAATTCGGGCACTTTACTAAAGAGTATAATACAGGGGATTTTAATATTTTTGGCGTCCTTTGGCACTTATTTTTGGTTTATTTTAAAAGACCCTTCAAATGCAGTGTTGGCCCGCACGATGGGTATCGTTATAATCATGATTGCAAACTTATTTTTGGTGCAGGTAAACAGTTCCGATATAACTTCCATATTTGCGTCTTTAAAGAAACTTTTTAAAGATAAGGTTATATGGATTATAAATGTAGCGACGATTGCGGGAATAGTAATCATACTTTACACTCCGCTCAATACCTTTTTAAAACTTTCGCCGCTTACTTTAGGTGAATTATTGATTGCTTTTGCAATTGCTGCAGTATCGGTTTTGTGGTACGAAGCTGTTAAACTGATTAAAAGGTTTAAATTAAAAAGCAACCATATGAGCAAGTAATTTTTTAAAATGGTTAAAATAAACTAAAGTTTAAAATAGCAAGGAGTGAATTAACGTGGCAAAAAATGCAATTGTTACAGGCGGATCCAGAGGAATCGGGCGGGACATAGTTAAAAGGCTTGCAAAGATGGGTTATAACGTAGTAATTGATTTTGTGAGCGATACCAGCCAAAAGCTTGCCAGTGATTTAGTAAGTGAAATAAAAAGTCAATATGGGGTTGAAGGCGTGGCTGTCCAGGCAGATGTGGCTGAATATAATTCATGCAAAAGAATAGTTGACACGGCAGTAAAAAACTTTGGAAGCAATATAGACGTTTTAGTCAACAATGCCGCTATAAGCAATGGAATTAGCTTTTTAAAACTGACACCGGAACAGTATACGCGGCTTATAAACGTAAATCTTATGGGGTGTATCCACTGTTCCCATTTAGTTATGCCGTATATGGTAAAAGCTAACGAGGGTTGTATAGTAAATATCTCTTCGATAGGCGGGTTAGTTGGAGTGTCAAGCGGAGCGGATTATTCTGCATCAAAAGGCGGCGTAATAGCTATCACAAGGTCATTAGCACTTGAATTTGGGAAATATAATATACGTGTTAACAGCGTTGCTCCTGGTTTTATCTTAACTGATATGCTTAAAAAGGCAGGAGAAGAAGGCATAGAGAAGAAAAGAAAAACAGTACCGCTTAAAGGAATAGGAGAAGTAGGGGACATTTCCCAGTGTGTTGAATACTTGGTTAATGCAAAGTATGTGACAGGGCAGACGATTTCGCCAAATGGTGGAGTAGTTATGCCATAAAAAAGATTTCAAAGGCGTTATAATTTATAATATAGTAAAATAGATAAATAATGTATAAGAAAGTTTTGCAATTCTTAACATAAAATATTTCATTTTAACAGAATATTAATATTAAAACGCCGTATCTTAACAGCATATTAACGCAATTGTATGTTAAAAATAGATTGGGAAAAATAATATATAAAATTTTAATACTTATTTATTCAGCAAAGGGGCTGTATATTTGAAGGTGTATTTTCACTGCAAGTATGCAGCTTTTTTTATTTGTAAAAATAAGTATTAAAGAAAATAAGGGGGAATTATAATGGATGTTCAGATGGCTATTGATACCACGTGGGTATTGTTTACTGGCGCTCTCGTATTCTTTATGAATATTGGGTTTGGATGCGTAGAGGCAGGATTTGCAAGATCTAAAAACACAGTAAACATTCTTTCCAAAAACTTTATTGTTTTTGCAGTCTCTTCATTAGGGTTTTTACTTTTAGGCTGGGGCTTGATGTTTGGCGGAGACAATCCGTTAATAGGAACAAAAGGTTTGTTCATATTAACCGGAAATATAGACGAAAGTGTATATACGCTTGGCGCTAACGTACCTTTTTGGGCAAAGTTCTTCTTCCAGCTTGTATTCTGTGGAACTGCAGCTACAATAGTTTCAGGAGCAGTTGCAGAAAGAGTGAAATATATATCGTTTATAGTATTTTCTTTCCTGCTGACCTTAGTGGTATATCCTATAGTAGGCCATTGGATCTGGGGCGGAGGCTTCCTTGGAGGCTTGGGATTCTTAGATTTTGCCGGTTCGACAGTTGTTCACTCCGTAGGAGGATGGGCTGCTTTGGCAGGTGTTATAGTCTTAGGGCCGCGCTTTGGGAAATATACTAAAGACGGAAAAACAAGACCTATTCAGGGGCACAGTTTGTCTCTTGCAACCATCGGATTATTTGTTCTTTGGTTAGGTTGGTTCGGGTTTAACCCTGGGTCTACAATGTCTATGGCAGATCCATCTGCAGTTGCTCATATTTTCATGACAACAAATACGGCGGCAATCGCTGGTGTCTTGACCTCAACGGCTGCATCGTGGATTTTCTTAGGGAAACCGGATTTAGGCATGACGATAAACGGCTGCCTTGCAGGTTTAGTTGCGATAACGGCAGGATGCGCATATGTAGATGTTTTAAGCTCACTTATAATCGGAGCAATCGCTGGCGTTATAGTAGTATTTGCAGTATTGATGTTTGACAAACTAAGGTTAGATGATCCGGTTGGCGCAACATCTGTTCACTTAGTAAACGGTATATTCGGGACACTTGCTGTAGGTCTTTTTGCAAAAGCGGGTGTAACCAGTTTATCGGCAACCGATGGATTACTCTTTGGTGGCGGAGCATCACTTTTAGGAATACAGACAGTAGGCGTTTTGGCAGTTGCTGCTTTTGTATTCCCAGTATCTCTCCTTATATGGTATGTTATCAAAAAGACTATTGGAATCAGAGTTAAACTTGAGGAAGAAATCGTCGGCCTTGATATTGGCGAGCATGGCAACGTTGCATATCCTGAGTTCATATCCCGTAAGCCAGTATACGCGGCACTTATCAGTGATGATTCCGTAAAAAAAGAAAGTTCAGGAGGTAATATGTAATGAAACATATTAAAGCAATTATTAAGCCCGAAAAGCTTGAAGAAGTCAAGACAGCACTTAAAGATATTGATTGCAATGGACTTATGGTCACCGAAATTGAAGGCCACGGACAACAGGGCGGTATTGTTCAGCAGTGGAGAGGTGAAAAATTTACACTTGATTTACTGCCTAAAATTTCAGTAGACATAGTAGTAAATGATAAAGATGAAGATAAAGCAATTAAGGCTATTCTCGATAGTGCTAAAACAGGAAGCGATAAAGGCGAAGGAAAGATCTTTGTGTACGATGTGGCACGTGTAATCCGTATACGTACAGGAGAAGAAGGCGAAGGAGCCGTTTAATTTATAGCTAGTTATGATAAAAGAGGAGAACGGCTTGAAAAATCGTTCTCCTCTGCTTGTTATATACTATATAAATTGAGAAATTGGGGACCATATATTTAATACATTAAAGAGGTTTTGTTTACCTCAGCATAGCTTGAAAATGAGCATTGCTGTAGATTGACAGATTGTTACATAAATATTATGATGAATAATAAAGTTACAGCAGTAAGCTAATATTATCCGTTAAATATCTTAAAATTATAAAGACTCTTATAAGACATTAGCTGTTAAGGAATAATAAAATTTAAATGACCCTTAAACCGTGATTTTAAATATTCTTGTAAAACCTCTTAAATGGACGAGTTTCAAACTAAGGATTTTTAGTATTTAAAGATTTATAGTATTAAAGAGTCAGCTAATAATTTGAAAATCGTCTAATAAAATTTGCTTTTTAATGTATGGCCTGAAACGAAGAGGAGAAGGAAAAATGACTAATCAAACGTTGATCTTAATCGTTGAAGATGACACCGTTATTAGTAACTTTCTTGCTGATGTCTTAAAGGTAAACAACTATAGTACAATGAAATCTTCTACCGGGAAAGATGCAGTCTTAATAACTACATCGTATTGCCCTGATTTGATATTGCTTGATCTTGGGCTGCCGGATATGGACGGGTTTGATGTTATAAAAAGCATTAGAAAATTTTCAGACGTCCCGATTATAGTTTTATCGGCAAGAGACCATGAGCGTGAAAAGGTAGGGGCACTAGACTTAGGTGCTGATGATTATGTAACTAAGCCCTTTGGAACTGCCGAATTATTAGCAAGGATACGCGTAGAATTAAGGCATAGCGCAAAGATAAAAGAAAATTCTACCGTGGAACCGGAGAAGACAGTTATCAAAGGCCTTGAAATAGATTATAGAAAAAGAGTAGTTAAGATAGAAACCAAAGATGTGCATTTAACGCCTGTTGAATATAAGATACTTTTACTGCTGTCCAGAAATGTAGGAAAAGTTCTTACTCATGACTTCATTATAAAGGAAATATGGGGACCGTATATTAGTGATAACCAGATATTAAGGGTAAATATGGCAAACATACGAAGAAAGATAGAGAAGGACCCGGCACAGCCTAGATATATATTAACAGATGTTGGCGTTGGGTACCGCATGAACGATGAAGCATGAACTAAAACTTTGCTGCTTGGCAATTAAAAATATATTAAAAGGCATTTAGGTTTAAATTTGAGTAACAACACCGGAGGTTCTATTTAAATGCGGCTTAAAAATTTTATGCTGGAACAACTTAAAATACCTGGAATTGCCTATAAGATGGTTAAACAAAATAAAGGTATTTCTACAGATAAATATGAATACGGTGAAGATCCAAAGCAGCATTTTTTATATTTTAAAGCAAAACGGCCTTTTAAAAAACAGTTGATAGTTTATCTTCACGGAGGAGGCTGGAAAAACGGTTCTCCGGAGGAATTTAAATTCATAGGGGATACATTTGCACGAAGGGGATTTCACGTTGTATCACTTGGATACAGGCATGCTCCTAAAAACAAATACCCGGCACAGGCGCAGGATGTAGCCACCGCGTTTAACAAAGCGCTTGAAGTTATGAAGCTAAAAGGCGTTGACACTCAAAATATAGTTTTGGTAGGCTCGTCTGCTGGCGGCCATCTGGCAGGGATACTTGCATACGATAAAGGATTGCAGCAGGAATATGGAATTGATGCAAATAGTATAAAAGGCCTTATTTTACTTGGTTCGCCGATAGCGCTTGATGTCTGCAAAAACAGATCGATAACCGCACTTTTGAATAAGTTATTTAAAGAGGATTACGACAGAAAGACCGCGGACCCGGTTAAGCTGATAGACGGAAGCGAAAAGATTCAGGTCTTATGTATACATTCTAAAAGGGATCCTATTTGTGAATTTGAAAATTCGGTGCTTTTTACGGATAAAGTTAACAGATTTAACCCAGGTTTGGCGGGCTGTATTATTGTAAAGTGTAAGGGCATGTACCATTCAAATTTAGTTGCCGGAATATTTCTTAAAGAAATTTCGTCTTGTAAAATATTAAGGGATTTATTTGGTTGGTTGGATAGGTTGAATTAAAAAATATATAAAATAAAAATTTACGGAATATATCGCTTGTTATTTTTATTTCAGGTGATATTTTTTATTTAAATTTTTATTGATGAGTGAGAATTTATATGATATTATCATATAGTGTTTTTGGCAAATTTTATATTTTTATGTCGTTTTAGGAGATACCGTACTTGAAAAAAAGGCTTGATGCAATGTTGATAATTTTAGCGGGAATTTTATGGGGCGCTACGGGGGTATTTGTGCGTTATTTCGCTTCCATAGGTTTTGGATCACTGCAGATAGTTGCTTTAAGGGTAACTTTTACTGCGGTATTGATGCTTATAGTAGTACTAATATACGACAGAAAACTTTTAAAGATAAGATTAAAAGACAGCTGGTGTTTTTTAGGGACAGGTATCTGCGGCATAATGCTGTTTAACTTCTTTTATTTTAAGACTATTTCACTTACATCCCTGTCTGTTTCAGCAGTTTTACTTTATACTTCTCCGGTAATGGTTATGATCATGTCCATATTTATCTTTAAAGAAAAAATAACAAAAAATAAACTAATAGCATGTGTCATGGCGCTTATCGGATGCATATTGGTAACTGAGGTCATAACGAAAAAACAGGAAGTATCGCTGCTTTCTATAATAACCGGCCTGCTTGCCGCACTTGGTTATTCCCTTTATAGCATTTTCAGCAGGATTGCATATAAAAGAGGGTACCACCCTTTAACCATAGTCCTATATACATTTATAATCACAAGTGTAGGTACACTGGCGATAACAGATATGAGTATCGTAGATAAGTTTTTAAATTTAAACCTAAATTCGATTATAATGTTTGTCTTAATGGGCATTATTATATCTGTATTGCCGTATACCTTCTTTACAATGGGACTTAAGCGCATAGAAGCCAGCAGCGCATCTATAATGGCATCGATAGAACCGGTAGTCGCCACGATTATCGGGGTAATATTTTTAAAAGAGAGCATGTGCTTTATGTCTGCCTTAGGTGTTTTGCTTGTAATTGCATCCATTGTAATACTAAATTTAAAGAACGGCAAAGAGGTTTATGAGATTGATAATCAACCTGTTATTGACAATTAATTTTATACGGTGATATAATTTGATTAAAGATTGGAGACACAAAATGTCAAATATCAAGGTCAATAATTTATTTTGGGGATTTAAAAGCTTTAGCTTTAGCAGCTACGGCTATTTTTACTTTACCAAAATGCCCTTGAAAGCATAGTGTGCCATCGATAACAGAAACAATGATTGCCGCTAAGCTTTTAAGGCTTAGGCGGCTTTTTTAATTTAGGAGAAGACAAAATGATTATTGTAATGAAGCCAAATACAGAGGAAAAGCACTTAAATGATATCGTGCAGGAATTAAGAGACTTAGGTATGCAGGTCCAGATAAATGCCGGAGTAGAGTGTTACGTTCTTGGCGTTATAGGTGATACGGCAAGCCTAGATCGCGATGCACTTTCCATGCGCGAAGGCGTAGACAGGATAATGTCTGTAAGCGAGCCATTTAAAAAGAGTAACCGTAAATTCCATCCGGAAGATACTGTTGTTAAAGTCGGCGACCTATCAATAGGCGGAGGTTCGCTTACTGTCATGGCCGGGCCGTGCTCGGTTGAAAGCAGGGAGCAGATAAACCTAATAGCAGATGCAGTTAAAACATCGGGGGCGCAGTTTATCCGTGGCGGGGCATATAAGCCAAGGACATCTCCTTACTCTTTTCAGGGGTTAAAGCGAGAGGGCTTAAAACTGCTTTGCGAAGTCCGCGAAAGAACGGGAATGCCAATAGTGTCTGAAATAATTTCGCCGAGGCATATAGATATGTTCGAGGAATATGTAGATATAATACAGATTGGCGCGCGCAACATGCAAAATTTTGACCTGTTAAAGGAAATAGGCAAAACAAGAAAACCGATATTACTGAAAAGGGGAATGTCTTCTACTATACAAGAATGGCTTATGTCGGCGGAATATGTAATGTCGAGGGGCAATTCAAATGTCATACTATGTGAACGCGGCATAAGGACGTTTGAGACGTATACGAGAAACACGCTTGATTTAAGCGCTATCGTTGCGGTTAAAAAGTTAAGCCACTTGCCGATAATAGTAGACCCTTCTCACGCCACAGGCAGGAGGGACATGATAGAGCCTATGGCATTGGCTGCTGTCGCTGCCGGAGCAGACGGAATTGAAGTAGAAGTCCATAACAACCCGGCAAAAGCTTTGTCTGACGGGCCGCAATCCTTAACTCCGGAGGAATTTGATAAAATGATGGTAAAAGTGAAAAAAATGGCTGAACTGGTTGGTAAAATACTATGAGCAAGGTAAGTGTCAAAGCGGTAAACGGGAACTATGACATACTTATAGGCAAAGACCTGATTTATGCGCTGGGTAAAATCGTATTAGAACTTGGCTTTAAAAAGGCGGCAATAGTTACAGATAATACCGTAGATTCTTTATATGGCAGCGCTGTTGAAAAATCCCTTTCAAACAGTAACGTTTCATACGCTAAAATAGTAATACCTGCCGGGGAACAAAGCAAATCAGAAAAAGAACTTTTTAATATATACAACGGCCTTGTCGACAACGGCATAAACAGGAACGATTTGATAATAGCCGTTGGCGGAGGCGTTGTAGGCGATATCGCAGGTTTTGCTGCTTCGACATATATGCGTGGCATAGCCTTCATGCAAATACCGACTACGCTGCTGGCCCAGGTAGACAGCTCTGTTGGAGGAAAAGTGGCGATAGATTTGCCGACAGGTAAAAACTTAGTCGGCTCATTTTATCAGCCTGTTTTAGTTGTAGCGGATATGGACACGCTGGATACTCTTGATACACGCCAACGTTCAGCCGGAATGTCAGAGGTATTAAAATATGCGTGTATAGCAGATGAAAAGCTTATCAGGATAATAGAATCAAAAGACATGGAGCGCATAGTCAAGAGATGCTGTGAGATAAAAGCAGATTATGTAAATGAAGACCCGTTCGATAAAGGCCGCCGTACGGAACTCAATTTTGGGCATACGATAGGGCACGCAATAGAGGTCCTGTCCGATTACAGCCTGCTGCACGGCGAGGCTGTGGCCATAGGCATGTATGCTATGGCACGTGCGGGAGAAAAGCTTAATATAACTCAAGAGGGAACATCGGCTGAGATTTTAAGGATGTTAAAATATTTAGGGCTAAAATTTGAACTTGAGTTTGATGCAAAAGATGTTGTCGCTTTAATGACAAGGGATAAAAAGGTGACATCCGATGGAATAAACGTAGTAATGCTTGAAAAAATAGGCAAGGCGGTAATCGTAAAACTAAGACCGGAAAAGATATTGGAGGCTCTTAAATGAGTACCATTCGCATAAGCGGGAGCTTAAAAGGTGATATATTAGCGATGCCTTCTAAGAGCGTAACACACAGGGCAATAATCTGTGCGGCTCTTTCGCAGGGAAAAAGCCGTATAAGCAACGTAGAGCTTTCAAATGACATTAAGGCTACCATTAACTGCATAGAAAAATTAGGCCTTGCTGCATTTGAATATATAGATTCTACACTGTATGTTAGCAGTGAAAAGCCGGATATTAAGGAAAACGTTTTGCTTAACTGCGGTGAATCGGGTTCTACACTTAGGTTTATGCTGCCGTTAGCCCCTCTTTTTTCAAGAAACGCGGAATTTATTGGGGAAGGGCGGCTTATGTCACGCCCGATAGAACCGCTTAAAACTGCACTTAAAAAAAATGGGTTGAATTTTTTAAATAATAAAGTCAACGGAGAATTGAAAAACGGAAATTTTGATATAGCCGGAGATATATCTTCCCAGTTTATATCGGGTCTGCTTTTTGCACTTCCGCTTTTAAAAGGGGACAGCATAATAAATTTAACAAGCAAGTTACAGTCTAAGCCGTATGTAGAGCTGACTATGTATGTACAGAAAAAGTTTGGAGTAACAAGCGGGTTTATTGACAACGATACCATCAAAGTTACGGGAGGACAAAAATACACTCCCTGTGATATGGAAATAGAGGGAGACTACTCCCACGCTGCATTTTTTGCAGTTGCAGGAGCCATTGGGGGCGGTGTTGCAATATCAGGGCTCTTAGCTGATTCAATGCAAGGCGACAAAGAGATATTTGATATTTTAAAGAGAATGGGCGCCAGTGTCGAATACGGAAACAGATATATCAAAGTAAATAAAAGCGTTTTAAATGGGATTACGATAGATGCAGGAAACATACCGGATTTAGTCCCGGTTTTGGCAGTAGCAGGAGCAGCGGCAAACGGGCAGACGCAGATACTAAATGCGGGGCGGCTCAGGATCAAGGAAAGCGACAGGCTGTCTGCAATAAGCACCGAACTTAAAAAATTAGGCGCAGATATTGTTGAGACTGAGGACGGGCTTACTATAAATGGGGGAAAGACTCTTGCCGGCAGCGAAGTTTTCGCGCATAATGATCATAGGATAGCGATGTCTTTAGCTGTTGCATGCGCTATAACAAAAGGAGAAATTTTACTTTCCGGGAGCGAGAGCGTAAAAAAATCTGCTGTTAACTTTTGGAAAGAATTTGAGAGCTTGGGAGGGAAAATATCTTGAGCAGTATGTGGGGCAACAAATTTAAAATAAGTATTTTTGGAGAGTCACACGGTGAAGGCGTAGGCGTTATAGTAGACGGGCTGCCTGCCGGGCTTAAATTGAGCGAGGAAAACATCTTGCGGGATATGCGCCGCCGTGCGCCAGGTAGTATTGCCGGTTCTACGAAACGCAGTGAAAGTGACGTTCCGCATATATTAAGCGGATATTATGACGGGTTTACAACAGGAAGCCCGCTTGCCGCATACATTAAAAATGCCGATCAGCATTCTAATGACTATGCGGATTTAGAGGGCAGACCCCGCCCTTCGCATGCTGATTATACGGCATGGGTTAAATACGGCGGCTTCGCGGACATGCGGGGCGGCGGGCATTTTTCCGGCAGGTTAACTGCACCTCTTGTGTTTGCAGGGTCTGTTGCCCGGGCTTATCTGGAAGAAAACGGCATTTATGTCGGTTCTCACATACTTAGGGTAGGAGAAGTTGAAGATAAGGGCTTTGATACGCTTAATTTAAACGAAGAAGTTTTAAAGTCACTTTACCGAAAGGATTTTCCTACAATAGACGAAGATGCAGCTAAAAAAATGAAGGAGCAGATAGATAATGCCAGAAACAGCAAGAATTCTGTCGGCGGTATAGTAGAAATAGGCTGTGTAAACCTGCCGGCCGGTATAGGCGAGCCGATATTTGACGGGCTTGAGCCTAAAATAGCGAGCATATTGTTTGCTGTCCCGGCAGTAAAGGGAATTGAGTTTGGCCTAGGGTTTAAGTTGTCTTCTATGCATGGGTCTGATGCTAATGACCAGATGTGTATAAGCGGTGAGGAAGTATCCTTTAAAAGTAATAACAACGGTGGAATATTAGGCGGAATATCTTCAGGGGCACCCCTAATAGTTCGTGCGGCCTTTAAACCGACGCCGTCTATTTCAGCTCCGCAGAGCACAGTGGATTTAGTTGACATGAAAGATATAAAGATAGAAATTAAAGGCAGGCACGATTCCTGTATCGCTGTCAGGGGTGCTGCAGCAGCCGAAGCGGCAGTTTTAATTGCAATAGCTGATGCGGTTATGGAAAGTGAAATTTTTTAAGAAAAGGGAAGATAAATGGCTGATATTTCAAAACTCAGAGAAAAAATAGATGCAATAGACTGCGAACTTATAAAACTTTTTAAAGAGCGAATGAATGTATCCAACGATATAGCGGAGTATAAAAGGGAGCATGGCTTGCCGGTTTACGATGGGAAACGCGAACAGGAAGTTATTAAGGACAGGGTATTGAGTGCTCCAAAAGAATACTCGGTTTATGTAGAACAGCTTATGCGCCTGATAGTGGATCTATCTAAACATCTGCAAAACGGAAGCGGAGATAATGAAAAAATAAAATTTGATGTAAGTGGTAAAGTTGCTTTTCAGGGGATCAGAGGGGCATATTCAGAAGAAGCGTTAATAGGTTTTTTTGAAGATAATGTTAAGACGAAGCCTGTAGCTGAGTTTGAAGATGTCTTCATAAGCGTGTTAAAAGGCGAAACGCAATACGGAATAATACCTGTTGAGAATTCGGCATCCGGAAGTGTAATACAAAGTTACGACCTTTTAAATAAATACGATGTATATGTAGTAGGAGAATATATACTTCCAATACGCCATGCACTTCTTGGCATACCGGGGGCAGACTTAAGTTTAATAAAAGAAGTATTTTCGCACGAACAGGGGCTAATGCAGTGCAGCGACTTTTTATCAGAACACAAAGAGTGGATAAAAACGCCAAAAAGCAATACTGCCATAAGTGCAAAATATGTGGCAGATTTAAAAGATAAGAGCAAAGCTGCGATAGCAAGCCGGTATGCAGGGAAAATATACGGGCTTAGTGTTTTAAAAGATAACATATCAAATACGTTAAATAACGTTACCAGATTTTTTATAATAGGGGCAAAGGCAAATGAAAAAGGTTTTAATAAGGCAAGTATACTTTTTTCGCTGAAACATGAAACTGGGTCCTTGGCTAAAGCGCTTACTTTGATTGCCGCCAAGGGCTATAATTTAACAAAAATAGAGAGCCGCCCCATTTTAGGGCAAAATTGGCATTACAGGTTTTATGTAGATTTAGAAGGCAATCTTGCAAAATTATCTACCTCGATCAAAGAGATGGAAGAGTACTGCACAGACATAAAAGTGCTTGGCGTTTACTCTAAAATGCGCTAATGCATAGCGTTATAATCAAATCTTAAGAGTAATATATTTTTATCAAAGGTTGAAAGATTATTTTAGAAAAATTCAAAAAGTTTTAAAAAGTATTTACATTCATAAACCGTGGGTATATACTAAAATCGTGACATTTGTCGGATGCTGTCACGTGTTTTAACTTGAAAAGTTATAATTCAAAGCATAACAAAAACTTAACATAATACTTAAGTAAAACAGTCCTGTTGTTGACAATAGCGGTAAAGCTGTTTTTTATTGCTGTTTTAAAGTTAGTTTTTATGCTGTTAATAAATCGGAAACCGATATTATTTGATAAATTAAAAATATTGTCTGGAGGATATATGGAAAAGAAAAAAATAACCATTCCTAATGCAACGCTGCACCGACAAAAAGGCGGTATAAATGTACCGCATTATAAGAATACAGTTTGCTGCGAGACCATTGAAATGCCTTCTCCGGATCGTGTTACAATGCCTGTCCGTCAGCATATAGGGGCTCCGTGTGAGCCTGTTGTTGCAAAAGGTGATTTGGTCAAAGTTGGGCAAAAGATTGCAGATTCCAGTGCATTTGTATCTACCCCTATTCATGCAAGCGTATCAGGTAAGGTCGTTGCTATTGAAGACGTAATGATGCCTGGTTCAGGTAATGTGCCTTCAATTATAATAGAATCAGATGGTAAGATGGAAGTTTTCGAAGGCGTGAAGCCGATACCCATACCAAAAACCATTAAAGAATTATGCCAGGCGATAAGGGAATCCGGGCTTGTAGGCCTTGGCGGAGCTGGTTTCCCTGCCCATGTCAAGCTGCTTCCACAGGAAGGTAAACGTATTGATACGCTTATAATAAACTTTGCGGAATGCGAACCATACGTATGTTCGGACTATAGGCTTTCTATTGAAGAGACTAAGGATATATTCGAAGGTATAGATATTTTGCAAAGCCTGCTTCATATTCCAAACGTTTATATCTGTGTAGAAGACAACAAACCTGAGGCCATCAAAGCGCTCCAGGCTGCAGCTAAAGATGAAAAATTCGTTTCAGCAAGAGACGTGCGTTTAGCAGTGCTTACTTCCAAGTACCCGAAAGGCGCTGAAAAAGTATTGATAAATATCGTTACAGGCCGCCAGGTCCCGACAGGGAAGCTGCCATCTGATGTCGGTGCTCTTGTTATGAACTTATCTAGCATAGCATTTATAGCGAAGTACTTTAAAACGGGAATGCCGCTTATATCAAAAAGGATTACAGTAGACGGTTCAGCACTTAAGAACCCAAGTATCCTTAAAGTCCCGATAGGTACTAAGATAAAGGATGTAATTGAATTTTGCGGCGGTTACAGCAAAACCGCTTATAAACTACTTATGGGCGGGCCTATGATGGGTGTCGCTCTTTATACAGATGATATTCCGCTCTTAAAGCAAAATAATGCTATTTTGGTTTTGGCGGAGGATAACAGCATAAAAGTAGCCGAACCGTCTTCCTGCATCAGATGTGGAAGGTGTGTCAAGGCATGTCCCATGTCCTTAGTTCCGGCTGCAGTTTCTGCTCATTATGAAAATAAAGATTTTGAGGCTTTGCGGTCATTTAACGTTAATACATGTATCGAGTGCGGTTCATGTTCCTATGTTTGTCCCGCTAAGCGCCCGTTGGTTCAAACGATGCGGCTCGCAAAAGCAATATTGAAGGGGGGCAAATAAGAATGGGCGAATCATTATTAACGGTCACGTCTTCACCGCATATTACTTCTAAAGTTACTACGCAGCGCATTATGCTGGACGTTATCATAGCACTCATACCTGCATTTATTGCTTCTATAATTATATTTGGAATAGATGCAGCGATAGTTACCATAACATGTGTAGCATCCTGTCTGCTTGCAGAATACATCTCACGTAAAGTGATGAAAAGGAACAACACGATTTCAGACCTTTCTGCTATTGTAACAGGTATGCTGCTTGCCTTTAACATGCCGGTAACCATACCTCTTTGGATAGCAGTTATCGGTTCAGTCGTTGCCATAGTTGTTGTAAAACAAATGTTCGGAGGCATCGGAAAAAACATTGCAAACCCTGCATTGGTGGCAAGGATAGTGCTTTTAGTTTCTTTTCCGTATTATATGAGCTTGTTTTCAGTACAAGTTATAGGCTCTGATGCAATTTCATCGGCGACTCCGTTAGTGGTAGGCCCTGACGGCGGTGTTTCACTTATGAATTTATTTTTAGGTACACATATCGGATGCTTAGGAGAAACATCCGTAGTTGCCCTTTTAATTGGCGGTATATATTTAGTTATAAGAAGGGTTATCTCCCCGATTATTCCGTTAGTATACGTAGGTACGGTTGCCATTTGCTATGTAATAGCAGGCATGGACACTCTTTACTACGTAATGGCAGGTGGGCTTATGTTAGGTGCCATATTTATGGCGACGGATTATACCACTTCGCCTACTACGAATTGGGGTAAGGTGATATTTGCCGTTGGGTGCGGGCTTTTAACCTTTTTGATAAGGCAATATGCTTCGCTGCCGGAAGGTGTTTCTTATTCGATAGTTATAATGAATTTGCTTGTGGCGTTAATAGATAAAGTAACTATGCCAAAGCCGTTTGGAGGTAAAAATGTTTAAGGATATTTTAAAGCCTACCATAATACTGATTCTTATCTGCGTATTTGTAACCGCAGCTTTGGCTGGAACAAAAATTATAACCCAGGATAAAATAGATGCACAGGAAAGGCTTGCAAGCGAAGAAGCACAAAAAGAGGCATTGCCCGGGTTTGCAACCGTAACAGAAGAGACAGCTAATATCGATGGAGAAGATGTCGTTTATAACATAGCTAAGGATTCTTCCGGCGATATAATAGGGTATATATTTGTGACAGAGTACAAAGGTTATGGCGGAGCCGTAAGCGTTATGACAGGTATTGATACCAATGGTACCATAACCGGAAGTGTGATTTTAAGTGAAAATGAAACTCCTGGGCTCGGTAAAAGGGCATATGAAGAGAGTTTCATAGGTCAGTTTGCAGATAAAAATGTTGAATCCTTTACTTTGGTAAAGGTTCCTTCTGATAAAGATGATGAAATTACAGCTATAACAGGTGCAACGATAACTTCAAGAGCCGTCACCACTGCTGTAAACGAGGCATTATCATTATTTGCTGAAATAACCGGAGGTGGAAAATAATGTTTAAGGAGCTAACCAAAGGTATCATTAAAGAAAATCCGGTACTCAGATTGGTAATCGGGACTTGTCCTACATTGGCTGTAAGTACAATGGTAGTCAACGGTATAGGAATGGGAATTGCCGCTACTATCGTTCTTGTATGCTCTAATGTTTTAATATCACTGCTTAGAAACGTTATCCCAGGCAAGCTTAGAATACCGGCATTTATTACGATAATAGCAGGGTTCGTGTCTATAGTGCAGCTGTTGGTAAAAGCTTATGCACCTGCCATAGATGAAGCACTTGGAATTTTCTTGCCTTTGATAGTTGTAAATTGTATAATACTTGGCCGTGCAGAAGCATTTGCAAGTAAAAACCCTCCTCTAGCAAGCTTTTTAGATGGCTTGGGAATGGGAATAGGGTTTACTGCTGCGCTTATTGCAATGGGAATAATACGTGAGCTTTTAGGGAACGGAACATTGCTTGGCATACCAATACTATCTGGAGTTATAGACCCTATGATAGTGTTTATATTACCTCCGGGTGGATTCTTTGTTTTCGGATTATTGATTGCATTAGTCAACAAGTTGTCTAAAGATGATAAAAAAGAATTTTCATGTGGCGGATGCCCGGGATGCAGCATGTTATCTAATGGCGGATGCTCAAAAGCCGCTGGGAAGGATGAAGTAAAATGACAAGTTTTTTAATAATATTAGTAAGTGTTATACTTGTAGATAACTTTGTATTAAGCCAATTTCTTGGGATTTGTCCGTTCCTCGGTGTATCCAATAAAATTAAGACGGCTACAGGAATGAGCTTGGCTGTAATATTCGTTATGGTCCTGGCTACTGCCGCGACTTGGCCAATCAAGACTTTTTACTTGACAGTAACGGGCTTAGTTATTTAACAACTCTGGTATTTATCTTAGTTATAGCTGGCTTGGTACAGTTTGTAGAAATAGTTTTAAAGAAATATATCCCTTCACTGTATAGTGCCCTTGGTATATATCTGCCGCTTATCACAACAAACTGTGCAGTACTAGGTGTAACACTCTTAAACTTTGAAAACTCCTATACTTATGCAGAAGCTTTGGTAAACAGTTTAGGAGCAGGAATCGGGTTCTTTATTGCACTTATGATTTTCTCAGGCGTTCGTATGCGCATGGAAGAAAGCGCAATACCCAAAAGTTTACGTGGCCTTCCGATAACGCTTATTGCCGCTGCTATAGTGTCATTGTCGTTTTTAGGGTTTAAGGGGCTTACAGAGGGTTTGTTTGGTTGATAATTAAGGATTTTTGAATTTAGACGTTTATTTATAAAAGGAGTGTATTGATTATGGAACTCTTGTTGCCAGTAATAATCGTATTTGGCGTGAGCCTTGTATTCGGGTTATTACTTTGTATAGCATCCGTTGTAATGGCTGTTAAAACTGACAAAAGAGAAGCATTAGTACTAGAAATATTGCCAGGAGCAAATTGCGGTGGATGTGGATATGCAGGATGTGCGGATTATGCCAGGTGTATCGTACATGAAGATGCGCCTATTAATAAATGTACTGCTGTTAGCCAGGAAGTTATAGATGCCATTGCAGAGATATTGGGAAAAGAATCGGTAAAATTAGAACCTCAGTTCGCAGTGCCAATGTGTTTAGGTTCAAACGAACTTGCAAAAAATAAGTATAATTATCAGGGCATAAATAGCTGCAGCGCCGCCTTTAACTTTGTTTCAGGCCAAAAAGCGTGTGCTTATGGATGCCTCGGGTTTGGCGACTGCGTGGAAGCCTGCCAATTTAATGCGATAAAGATAATAGACGGGGTGGCACGTGTCGATAAGACCTTGTGTACAGGCTGCGGCGCATGCGTTGCAAAATGCCCTAAGCGTATAATTAAGTTGGTGCCGAAATCTTCAACGACATATGTAATGTGTAGCAGCATATCGATGGGAAAAGCGGTTATGCCTGTATGCGAAGTAGGGTGTATCGGATGTAAAAGATGTGAAAAGGCATGTCCTTCTTCTGCAATAACGGTTGAAAATAATTTGGCTAAAATTGATTATTCTAAGTG
The DNA here is from genome assembly GCA_041390245.1 of Eubacteriales bacterium. Lineage (NCBI taxonomy): Bacteria > Bacillati > Bacillota > Clostridia > Eubacteriales > Eubacteriales bacterium. The sequence goes on along the minus strand of JAWKQI010000001.1, from coordinate 98,064 downwards.
CACTAATTGCGGAGAATGTGCTTTAGTTTGCCCACGGCATTGTATTATATTTGCAGGGGATAAATAAGTTTATTTAAAAGTTCAGCTTTGAAGCTGGACTTTTTTTATGTTTAAAATTAATTGACAAAAAACATATGGTTGTAGCAAAATTATATAGAAAATTAAATTATTCTATAAAAAGGTGAAAGATGTCTATTAAGAAAAACGATATTTTTAAAATTGAAATAAAAAGTATGACAACAGAGGGAAGTGGAGTCGGCCGGATAGGCGAAATGGCTGTTTTTGTGCCTAATTCCGCGATAGGAGACATCTTGGACATCAAGATATTAAAGGTAAAGAAAAATTATGCCTTTGGCAAAATCATAGATATACTTACTCCATCAAAAGACAGGATCGAGGCCGATTGTGCAAACTATATGCAGTGCGGCGGGTGCACTTTTAGGCATATAAGCTATGAAGCAGAGCTTAAGTTAAAACAGCAGCGCGTTTTAGACTCGCTTCAAAGGATAGGCGGGTTTAAAGATATAGTAATAGATGAAATCGTTGCAGCCGAGCATCCTGACAGGTATAGGAACAAGGCGCAGATCCCTGTCTCACGGGATCTAGATGGTAAACTTACTTTAGGTTTTTTTGCGTATCATAGCCATAGGATAATAGATTTTAGCGGCTGTTTTCTTCAACCGAAAATTTTTGAGAACGTTATCAATGCTTTTAAAGATTGGGAAAAGGAAGCAAAGCAAAAAATTTACGATGAAAGCACCAATAGCCCGGGAATACGGCATTTATATATACGTATGGGCAAAGCTACCGGTGAAGTTATGGTTTGTATCGTAACCACAGGTGAGCAAATCAAGAAAGAAGACTCACTGGTTAAAATGCTTAAGGATTGTGTCCCTAACTTAAAAAGCGTAGTAATAAACACAAATAATAAAAACACGAATGTTATATTAGGAGACAAATGCCGCACTATATGGGGAGATGGATATATAACAGATGAATTATGCGGTTTAAAGTTTAAAATTTCACCTATTTCATTTTATCAGGTGAACCATGAGCAGACTGAAAAGCTCTATACTCTGGTGGCAAATTATGCTAAACCAACGAAAAAAGATGTAGTATTAGATCTGTATTGCGGTATAGGCACCATAGGTTTAACGCTTGCAAAATACGTGAAAGAATTGATAGGTGTCGAGGTTGAGGAGCAGGCAGTTTTAAACGCAAGAGAAAATGCACTGATAAACGGGATAAATAATGCACAATTTATCTGCGCAGATGCGGCTAAAGCGGCAAAGATGCTTTCTGAACGCGGTGAACGCCCGAGTATAGTGATATTAGACCCTCCGCGCAAGGGTTGCGATTTAGAACTTATTAAAACAGTAAAAAATATTTCCCCCGAAAAAGTAGTATACGTATCCTGTGACCCGGCGACACTGGCAAGGGACTTAAAAGAGTTTTGTAGTATAGGGTATGAGATTAAAAAAGTTACACCGGTGGATATGTTCCCGAGAACTGCAAATGTTGAGACGATAGTATTGATGTCAAGGGTAGATAAGTAAAGCATGATGCGGCTGGTATGAAGCAGAGTATGTCCAGAGTGAGCCGGTGCATTGACAACGGTCACATGGAGGGGTTCTGGGATATATTAAAATGTGAGCTGCACTATCCATTTTGAGGATTACGATTCTCTAGCAAGTGCGATTGAGGAATACATACACTTTTACAACTACCTACGCCGCCAACACAAGTTGGATTGCCTGCCTCCCATGGCTTTTCGTAGACAATTGGAGTCGGTAGCATAAAAAACTGGAACCCATTTCTGAATTCCAGTACATAATATTTTTTGTTTATTTACCTGTCTACTTGAAATCTCCTGTAACTGCATACAAAACAGGCACACAAAACAATCAGCAGAATTATCATTATAATCAAAATTATGATGTTATTCGAGCCATTATTTATACAGACGGGTCCATTTTGTACATTTGGATCATCAATTGTAGTTATAGTAGACAGATCAATGCCAGTGATTTCTCCTGTTACATTTGACTCTACAATCTTAATGTTGTATAGCGCCTCGCTTGCCAGATTAAGATTTTGAATGAAGGGGCCAGCTGCATTATTTGTTATATTAGAATGCAGAATATTGATGTTATTCGTGCTGTCACCTCTCAAAACAACTGTACCGACATCCACTAAGTTCGAATTTAATATACTATTATTGATAGTTACAGAACCTGTATTAGTAATTACGCCTGAACCTTGCCCGCTACGAACTGCGTAGCCTTCTACATCAAATTTGCAGCTGTCAATCACTAAATCTCCGTCTCCATAGAAATTTACTCCTCCACTGGAATTGCTTAAGATACAATTTTGAATAAATGCATAACCTGATACAGCCTTTAACTGTGCAAGGCTGTGCATATCAGCAGCAGTACAATTCATTATTGAAATGTTTTTTATACCAGCAGTCACACTTTGCACTGCTACAGTTGTATCAAAAACACCTTTAAAACTACAACCGTTAATGGTGACATTATGCGTATAGCAGTACCCGACTCTTGGTGGGATCAAATTAAAGTAAATACAGTTTGCAGGAGTTCCTGAAGTTAAATCAAACGAAAAACCTTGTATTAACAAAGTTTCTGGACTGTTAAGATTTCCATTTCCATCAATCGTAATTGTATTTGTAAATACAACAGATGCCCCAGACTGTGGTCGTAAAACTACATTTTTGTTTGGTTGCTGCAAAATATTAAGTGGATCAGAAACCGTTCCTTCTGCTATTTCAATAGTAAAATTACTTCCAGCCGTTAGCGTAACCGCATCTACTGCCGCTTGTACAGATGGATAAGTGCCACTTAGCACTCCATCAACTGTAAGTGTTGCGACAGGAGATGCCGCAAATGCTATAACAGGAGATGCCGCAAATGCTATAATTGGAAGAAAACATAAGCACATAATTAATATAAAAATGTTAATAATTTTTTGTTTCATAATTGCCCTCTAATTTTATTTATTTCAATTTATTATATGCTGCTTAAGTCTGTCGTGGAAGCGAAAATATAAGGATTGAATTAGGAAATTCAAATTAAATGGAAAATTAGGCTTAAAATATGAAACAAAGCATGCTATGGGAGTTGTTCAAGTTTATTCTGATGTTTGCCTTGATATTAATAAGCCAAATATTTTTGATTTAAGTTATTTAGAGAACTTTTTATAGGTTTAAAGTATATTTATAGCACCCAGATTTTAAGGGCGCTATTTTTATTTATACATTAATAATTGTATAAATATGTAACACTGACCCTAATAAATGTTATTTAACTTACGAATCCTTATGACACAAGGATTTTTATTTTGCAAAATTATACGTATTATGCATTTATTTGTAAGAATTTGTAACATTTTAGTGCTATAAAGGGTTTACAATAGTAAAACACGTTATAAATATTTGCGAACCTCTTGTAAAATCCTTAAAAGGGGAGGTAGTTTATGTTTAAAAGAAAATTGCTTTTGATTGTTCTTTCTGTATTTGTGTTAACAGCAGTTATTTTGGGAACAACGAAAGCGCAAGCAGCATCCAATCCATTTTATGAATCAGATCAAATTTATCAAGACACGGTTGAAAATTCTGTTGAGGAATCGCCTGCTAGCAGTTTGAAAAATGAAGACGAAGCAAGCGAATCCACTGAAGATGAGGTCGCCGGTAGTAAAAAATATGTGGTTAAATTCAAACCGGGCGTATCTTTGAGCCAAATATACAACTTAATTAATAGTTATGATTACGAGGTAGTTGGCAGCAGCGAAAATAAGTTATTTGGCATCACTACTGACGATATAGAAACTCTTAAGAGTTTACTTGATGGCTATGTCAGATATATAGAGGAAGATATCGAAATTGAGTTATCTGGGGCCGACGTAAAGCCAAAGCCCATATCTCAAGACGAAGTTACTGCACCTTTAACTCCAAACGACCCGCTTTACTCAAGCCAGTGGTATCTAGAGGCAATAAACGCAACTAATGTCTGGAACTATAATAAGGGCAAAGATACAACTTATGTCGCAGTTATAGATTCTGGAATTGACAGGACACAGCAAGATTTAATGAATGCAAATATTTGTAACGGTGTAGACATTGTCTTAGGAGGGTCCTGTACTTCTGATTACAGCGGGCATGGGACAAACGTAATAGGGATAATCGCTGCCTCGCTAAATAACGGCACAGGTATTTCAGGTATAAGCCCAAATATTTCGATAGTGCCTATCCGCGTCGTAAATGCAGATGGAAGTGCAACCGTATTGGACGTTGCCGAGGCGATTTATTTAGCTGTGGATAACGGCTGTAAGGTGATAAACTTAAGCTTGGGAGGCGGACATGCCAGTGTCGTTGAGGATGCAATAGACTATGCATATTCTTCGGGATGCATAATCGTTGCGGCCGCCGGTAATGAAGGGGAAGCAATGTTCAGGTATCCGGCTTCTTATATAGGCGTAATAAGCGTAGGGTCTATAGACGAGTCGCTTACCATATCTGATTTTTCAAATTACAACAATTCCATAGACGTTGTAGCCCCGGGGGAAAGCATTATGACAACGGACGATTATGATTTTACCGGGCAAAATTACAGCAGGCATAACGGCACTTCTTTTTCAGCACCATGTGTATCAGCGCTGGCGGCGCTTGCAGTTAGTTACGATGAAGATTTATCTCCTGATGAGTTTACTAACTTGTTAAGGAGGACAAGCACAGACCTAGGTAGCCAAGGCTATGATATTTATTATGGTTATGGTTTGATAAACGCAGATAAGTTATTACAGGAGCTATATAATAGCGACGCCGATCTTAATGATATAAAAGTTGATAGCGGAACTCTATCGCCCGCATTCAGCCCTTATGTAACGGAATATGACTTGTCTCTCCCTGAAGACCACGGCAGCTTTACTATAACGCCGGAACTTATAAACGAAAATGCAGCATTTAAAGTTGACGGGCAGGAAGTTACAAGCCAAACCTATAATTTAAATAACGGTGAAGAACTTAATATAAATATAGAAGTAACGGCGCAAAGCGGAGAGAATACTAAGGAATATATAATTCATGTAAACCAGAGCGGAACACCGAACTACTCCATCACATTTAATTCTTTGGGTAGTACTGTTTATTCAGCAACAGTTAAAAGCAACTCTACAGTATCCCTGCCATCTGCACCTACAAGATCAGGATATGCCTTTGGAGGCTGGTACAAAGACTCAGGGTATAAAACTGCATGGAACTTTTCATCTGACGTAGTTACATCCGATACAATATTGTATGCAAAATGGATACCTCAAGCCCAATATTCCATTTCAACGTCTGTCAATAAAAGCACATACGGATATTCATATGGTACTGGAAAATATTATATAGGATCAGATGTAACACTAAAAGCCGTTCCTAAATCAGGATACCGTTTTGTAAGGTGGGTTGAGGGTACGGAAAAAGTCTCGTCAAGCGCTATTTATACTTTTACTGCTTCAAAAAACACAACGCTTAAAGCGGAGTTTGCATCTATAAGCACTCCAAGTATGAAATCAGTTTATTCAAACGGATATAATACTTTAAACATCACTTGGAAATCAGTATCAGGTGCTACGGGGTACGAAATTTACAGGGCTTATTCTAGAAAAGGGACATACAAGAAGGTTGGAGAAACAACTGAAACGAGTTTTACTCAATCGAGTTTAACAACCGGAAAGTATTACTACTATAAAGTTAAGGCATACTGTGTGGCCGGCTCCACTAAGACATATAGCAAGATTTCATCTTATAAATATGCAAAACCTGTACCAACAGTTCCTTCTATAAACGGTGCACGGCTTTCATCTACAAGCATTAGAATTTCAGGGTCTTCGGTTAGCGGGGCAACCAAATACGAGATATACCGGTCAACTACTTCAAGAGGATATTATAGAAGAGTGGCGGTTGTAAGTTCTATTGACTATATTAATACGCGCCTTTCTAAGAACAAGACTTACTATTATAAGGTGAGAGCATACCGCCTAGTAGGTAGAACTAAGGTATATGGAGCCTTTTCATCGCCAATACGAGTGCGTTGAGATATTAAAAATAAAGGGGTAGAATAGCCCCTTTATTTTTTGTAAAATTTTAAAATAATTTATAAAGTCCCCCTTTATTTTTTCCCTTAATTTTATTATAATATATATTTAATTATGTGATTTTCAAACTTAAGATTTTAATATATTGAAATTTAGTAAAAGGAGTTTAAGACATGAAAGTAAACATCACTGAAACAGTTTTAAGAGATGCTAACCAGTCGCTTATCGCAACTAGAATGTCGTTTTCCGATTTTGAGGGTATACTTGAAACCATGGATAAAGCGGGCTATTATTCACTTGAGTGTTGGGGTGGCGCAACATTTGATTCCTGTTTGAGATATTTAAATGAAGACCCGTGGGAACGTCTTAGGAAAATAAGGGCAAAAGTCAAGAATACCAAATTACAAATGCTTTTAAGAGGCCAGAATATTCTTGGTTATAAACACTATCCAGACGATGTATTGAAGGGCTTTATTGCCCATGCAGTGGACGATGGTATGGATATATTCAGGATTTTTGACGCCCTAAATGATTTTAGAAATATTGAAGTTTCTATAAATGAGACTAAAAAGCGAAAAGCACATGCACAAGGCACAATAAGTTATACAACAAGCCCAATTCATAGTTTAGAAAAATATGCAGCTATGGGCACTCAGTTAGAAGACATGGGAGTCGATTCTATATGTATTAAGGATATGGCTGGGATAATGGGCCCAAAGGAGGCATATGACCTCGTTAAGGCTTTGGCGGAAAGCGTAAAAGTCCCGATAATCCTCCATACACATTCAACGACAGGGCTAGCGCCAATGACTTATTTAAAAGCCATTGAAGCAGGTTGTACGGGGATAGACTGTGCTATCTCATCATTTTCGGGAGGTACGTCCCAGCCTTCCACCGAAACGATGGATTATGCACTTAAACAGTTAGGATATGAGACCGGATTAAATGAAAAGATCTTAAAAAATATAAACGATTTTTTCAAGCCGATCAAACAAAGATACATTGAGTCTGGTGTTTTGAATACATTTGTCATGGGTACAGATACCGATGCGCTTAACTATCAGGTGCCCGGCGGCATGCTTTCTAATTTAATAGCACAGTTAAAGGCACAAAACTCACTTGACCGTCTTGAGGAAGTTTTAGCTGAAATACCAAATGTCAGGAAAGACTTAGGTTATCCCCCTCTCGTTACGCCAATGAGCCAGATGGTGGGGGTACAGGCGGTTGTAAACGTCCTTCAGGGCGAAAGGTATAAGTCAGTTTCCAAAGAAGTTAAATCTTATCTTCGCGGCGAATATGGAAGAGCCCCGGGTGAGATCGATAAGGCCTTGTTAAAAAAGGTTTTAGGCGACGATAAACCTATTAAAGTCAGGTTTGCCGATACTTTGGAGCCGGAGTTTACAAAAACAAAAAAACAGCTTGGAAGTTTGGCAAAAAATGATGAAGACGTCCTTTCATATATCGCTTTTCCGCAGATCGCAGAAAAGTTCTTTAAAGACAGAGAGGATTCAAAAGCAGTTAAAGTCAAATATTCTATTGTCAAGAAGTAAGGAGGATATATATGTCTTTAATAAGCAGCTTACAAGTCGATGCATTTGGGATAGCAGTCGTATTTATGGTATTGATATCGCTTAGTTTGATAATCAAGCTTTTTTCAAAGTTGTTGTCGGTTTTCAGTTCTGAAAAAGAGGCTGATAAAACTACAAAAGCGGAGGAAGCGACTGTAAATAACACCGGTGAAACTGTAGCTCGGTATGCTGCCGGCGAACTTAAATTAATAGATGTAGACGAGAAAACAGCGGCTTTGATCATGGCTATTGTCAGTGATGAGTCTAAAATTCCGTTATCTGAACTTAATTTTAAAAGCATACGGCTAGTTAAATAGGAGGAAAAACAATGAGATATGTTGTAACTATAAATGATAAAAATTATGAGGTTGAAGTTGAAAAAGGCGAGGCCAGCATTGTTAAGACAGATAAAATACAAGCCCCACCTGTAGTTTCAAAAACGGATGATACAGCTTTTACGGCAAAAACGGTACAAGAAACTCCAAAGGTTACAGTTTCAGATGGCGAAAAGATCACTGCGCCAATGCCGGGAACAATTTTACAGATAAAGAAGAACAGTGGAGATAAAGTAAGCAGAGGTGAGATACTGTTTATTCTGGAAGCAATGAAAATGGAAAATGAGATACTTGCACCAAAAGACGGTGTAATAACACAAGTAATAGCGGTAAAAGGATCCAATGTCAATACCGGAGACGTACTTGCAGTAATAGGTTGATAAGGAGGAAATGATATGTCGATATCTTTAACCGATGCATTGCAAAAAATTTTTACAGAATCCGGTTTTGCAACTATTACATGGCAGCAGGGAGTTATGCTGATAATTGCCTGCGTACTTATATACCTTGCCATAGTAAAGAAATATGAACCATTATTGCTCTTGCCTATTGCGTTTGGAATGCTTCTTGCAAACCTCCCGCTAGCGGGGCTTATGGATGCGCCTGCCAATGGCTCTGAAGAGCCGGGAGGGCTTTTATACTACCTTTATTACGGCGTAAAAAAAGGAATATATCCATCCCTTATATTTTTAGGCATAGGTGCAATGACAGATTTTGGGCCTTTACTGGCGCGGCCTTCTAGTTTGATACTTGGAGCAGCCGCACAGTTTGGCATATACATTGCTTTTTCACTGGCTGTTACACTCGGTTTCACGCCGAGCGAGGCGGCTTCTATCGGAATTATCGGAGGTGCAGACGGACCTACCGCCATTTATATAACAACAAGGCTTGCACCGGATTTGCTTCCGGCTGTTGCTATAGCCGCATATTCATATATGGCGCTTATACCGCTTATTCAGCCACCTATAATGCGGTTTTTGACTACGAAAAAAGAGCGGGAAACAGAGATGGTACAGCTTAGAAAAGTAAGTAAAATAGAAAAGATTGCTTTTCCGATAGTTGTTTCTGTACTCTGCATTTTGCTGCTTCCTTCCGTAGCGCCTTTAATAGGTATGTTCATGCTTGGCAATTTGTTTAGGGAATCCGGAGTAGTTGAAAGGCTTTCAGATACTGTGCAGAATGCACTTATCAATACTGTTACCATATTCCTTGGCGTAACAGTTGGCGCGACAGCCAACGCAGAGCGATTTTTACGCCCGGAGACTCTTATGATAATCGGCCTTGGGCTGTTAGCTTTTACATTCAGCACAATAGGTGGTGTACTGATAGGAAAAATTATGTATTTATTGACAGGTGGCAAAGTAAACCCGTTAATAGGTTCGGCTGGCGTGTCTGCAGTACCTATGGCAGCAAGGGTATCCCAGACTGAAGGACAAAGGGCAAGGCCTGGTAACTATCTCTTGATGCACGCAATGGGGCCGAACGTAGCAGGAGTAATAGGCTCGGCAGTTGCTGCAGGCGTTTTCTTAGCATTATTTGGCTAAACTATGATAAAGTAATTTAAAAGGCAGTTTCACTGCCTTTTATTTATAGCTTTTAAAGAGCCTGTGGATAAACACTTATTATCAGGTTAAATTAAGTTTAATCTGTACAAATCCTTTATATCGAGATATCATATTAATATAATTAAAAAATCTAACTGGAGGTATAACGTGAAAGAGCCTATAAATGTATTCATTGAAAAGCTTTCATCTAAAGAACCAACACCTGGTGGCGGGGGCGCTAGTGCTTTGATCGGTGCAATAGGTGTTGCATTATGCTCTATGGTGGCTAATTTGACATCTGGGAAAAAGAAATACGAGGCTTTTAAAGGTGACGTTGATAAAATTATAACTAGAACAACGTCATCAATCGAAAAACTCTTATCGTTAATACAAGAAGATGCTGAGGCTTTTAAACCGCTTGCTGAAGCATATTCTATACCTAAAGATGAACCTGGCAGGGATATAATATTAGAGCAGGCCTTAAATACCGCATGCTCGGTTCCTCTGAAAATTTTAGATGAGATTACAAGCATCCTCGACATTATCGAAGAGCTACCTGATAAAGGGACAAAGCTTGCCATTAGTGATGTCGGAGTAGCTGCATGTGCATGCCGGGCTGCATTGGAGGGCGCCGTATTTAACGTTTATATAAATACAAAGCTTATGAAAGACAAAGCAGCCGCAAGCAAAATAAACGGCGATGCAGGCAAGTTGGTTAGCGATGGAGTTGCCAGATGTAAAAAAGTTTATGAGCGCATACTGAATGAATTGAGGTGACATAAATGGAACTAAGGGGAATGCCTGTAGTAAACGCACTTAACGATAAGCTTAAACAGGATATTTTGAGCCTCTCAAAGCAAGGGGTAGTGCCAACGCTGGCCATAGTAAGAGTTGGAGAAAAAGCAGACGATTTAGCTTATGAAAGGAGCGCCACAAAGAGATTTTCATCTGTGGGCGCAGCCATTAAAATCGTTGAGCTTCCTTTAGATGTTACTCAGCAGCAGCTTGAAGACACGATAATTAAGTTAAATGAGGACAAAAGCGTTAACGGTATAATGGTCTTTAGGCCGATTGCCAAACATTTAGATGAAAATAGGATAAAGCAGATAATTTCACTTGAAAAAGACGTAGACTGTATGAGCTTTTTAGGCTGCGCAGGCGTATTCATTGGCGACAAAAACATTTATCCGCCATGTACGCCAAAAGCTGTAGTCGAACTGATAGATTATTACGGTATAGATGTATGTGGTAAGAAAGTTGTTATAGTAGGAAGAAGCCTTGTAGTAGGAAAACCGCTTGCTATGCTTTTGATATCAAAAAATGCTACGGTGACGATCTGCCATACTAAAACGCTAGATTTGCCGAGTGAATGTAAAAGGGCAGATATATTAATAGCGGCGGCAGGGCAGGCAAAAATGATAACAAGTGATTATGTTAAAGAAGGACAAATAGTAATTGACGTTGGCATAAATATGCTCGGAGACAGTATGTGTGGTGATGTCGATTACGAAAACGTCTCTAAGATTGTAGAATCGGTGACACCGGTACCTGGTGGAATCGGTACGGTAACTACCTCGGTGCTATTAAAGCATACGGTAGAAAGTACACTAAAAAGCCTTAAAAACAAAGCTTGACGATAAATCTAAAAAACACCAGCTATTTGTTGGTGTTTTTTTATTATATTTAACTTTATCAAGTATAATGATACTTTCATATAATGTAGTGTAGTACAAATGTCCCTGTATTTCGTAAACGTTTTAAAAGCAGTAAGGCATATAAGTTATACGATTATGGGCTTTTGTAATGACTTAAGGATAAAAATATTATGAAAGTGGTAGTTTATTATGCATACTTTAAAAATAAACCCAGTTGAAGTTAGGAGTGTGTCAAAATGTTGTAAAAAGGGGCATCCAAATTGCATTATGGTCGGTAAGTGTTATGACGACCAGATAATTTCTTCATATATGACATTCCCAGGCATTGTTTTAAAGGAGAATGAGTTTTTAGATAAAGCACTTCTTAAGATGTACTGTAAAAGGGCTTGCGGAGTAAATAAATGCATCAATATAAATATCGATAAAGACGATATTAAGATGCCGGTAATAGATACGGGCTTCTATGAATGGGATGTAACGGAACTGATAAAGACAAATATATCAGATCACTTTAGGCTATGCGCATATACCAACGATGAAATAAAAAGATGCGGGTTGAAAGAATTTGAAGCTTTAAATCCAAATATGAAACCTCAAATAACTTTATTTATAGGCAGCAAGTCAGAACATGAAAAACATGTAACTAACATTGTTAAAGAATATATTTCAACAAACAGCCAGCAGCATTCGGAGTGGATAGAATGTACTTCGTTAAAGAATTACTATTACTTCATTAAAAACCAAGGACATGGTAGTGTAGAAATATTTAGTGAGATAAGTCCGGACAGAACTCTTTTTACTCCGGATTCGGGAACAATGCTAGTAGGGCCGCATGAGACGTTTTACCTTCAACCAATAAGAGCCAGCCGCTTTGTGCGGCTGGCATTTAAAAATCATATTTTTATTAGCGCAACTCCTATTAAAGTTTGGTTTCAAGGGATATGAAAGAATAAATTTATTATCAGTTTATAGTTTATTAGCATATATGTATGAATGAATAACCCAATAAAGAAAAGGAAGTGATTTGTATGCCAGGAATGCCCATATTTCAAGAATCTCCTAGCCAATTAAAAAGTCAGGTATACGTCTATGATACTGATACGGAAGACATTGTAGCTCTAACAGTTGATAGCACAGGAAGTATTTCAGTTACAGGCGAAGTAGGATTGGCCTCCGGTACGGAAGTAGCATTAGCGGCAGGGTCTGAGGTTGCATTGGCAGCAGGAACCGATATAGACACAGTTTCAACAGTAACTACGTTAGGAACTGTAACAAATGATGTAAAGGTGGTAAACGGCACTACAGGGTTGACTGTAGGGTTGGCATCCGGTAGTGAAGTAGCATTGGCTTCTGGAACAGAAGTAGGATTGGCCTCCGGAGCGCAAGTCGCATTAGCGGCAGGATCCGAGGTTGCATTGGCAGCCAGCAGTAATATTATAGGTAAAGTTGAAAATGAACTCGTTTTCACAAATGTAGACTCTTTTGGGGGCGCAACGCCATTAACCAGCAAAACAGTAGCAACTTTAGCAACTGTAGAGTCAGATGCACAGGATATATCACAGGAATCCTCTTACAACTGGTTCATACAAAACGAGGGGACTCTTGTAACACAAACTATTACGTTGATAGTAGAGATTAGCCCGGATGGAACTAATTGGATAAGTGATACAGGTACAATAATATCACTTGCAAATGGTGTTGGGAAAATGATAACGGTTACAAATTTCTTAAAATATGCGCGCTTCGTTATAACCGGTGGGGCAGCTGATACGTCAGTTATTTCTTGCTTCCAGGCACAGCATTAATCTTAAACCATTGATCCGAACTGAACTTATCAGTTCGGAATTACTTAAAAAATATTTTTTAAACCTATCAAATAAAACCAATTTTTAAAAATTAAGACATAGCCTTTTAAAGGCTGTAAACTTCTTTAACTCATAGCTTAAAGAATATAATTTTTTATTATTGGAAATAACTATATCAAATAATTTTTAATAATTTGGGTGGTTAATATTTTCAATTTTAAAAGTAAAAAAAGACAAAATGAAAACGAATCAAAAAATGATGAAAGAAAACAACCTATCCCGTTACGTATATCAGTATGCGAAAAGCTGGTCAAGGATATCTTTGGGAATAGTTCAGATATTGTAATACAATCATTTAATACGGTAAAAGAACCTGCCATGATCATATATGTAGACGGGCTGGTAAACAAGGACTTAATAGATAGAGATATTTTAAAACCGTTAAAGGCCAATGACTTTACAGGTGATGTCAGCTTATCAATCAAGGCTGTTTATACTGAGGCCCATGATATAGATACATTTGTAAATTGTGTTATGGACGCTCAGGTAGCCGTTTTTTATGAGAATAGTAAAAAAGTCTATATAGTTGAATTCAGAGGGTGGGATAAGCGAGGCGTATCGGAACCCGATGCAGAAAATGTCATACGCGGCCCTAAAGAAGGCTTTAACGAAAGTATAAGAACGAATACTGCGTTACTGAGAAGAAAAATCAAAACGCCTAAGTTGATACTTGAAAGCTTGATTTTAGGCAAACAAAGCAAAACATCTATTGTACTTGCATACATAGAAGGTATAGTCAATGAGGAAGTTTTAAAGGAACTAAAAAAACGTATTTCAAAGATAAATACGGACATAATTTTAGAATCCGGAAACATTGAGCAATATATTGACGAACATAATTTTTTGCCGATATCCAGCATTGGAATAACCCAAAAACCAGATGTAGCGGCTATGAGGATAGCGGAAGGAAGAGTCGCTATTTTATGTGATGGTACACCACATGTTTTAACTGTACCTGAATTATTCATAGAAAATATACATACAGCTGAGGATTATTATTTTAGAAGTGTATATTCAACAATCATAAGGATACTAAGAGTAATAGCAATGTTTATTTCAGTAATGCTTCCTGGATTGGCCGTAGCTATTATTACATATAACGAAGAAATGATACCTTCAGTATTTCTAACTAGTATAATAACTGCAACTCAAAAAACTCCAATGCCGGTCTTTGCAGAGGTTTTTTTGCTTTCGCTAATGTTTGAACTGCTAAGGGAGGCAGGTACCAGGATGCCTAAGTCCGTTGGCTCGGCAATAACGATAGTGGGTTCCCTGATAATAGGAGAGGCGGCAGTAAGTGCCGGTATTGTCAGCGCACCGATAGTAATTATAGTTGCTTTAACTGCAGTTACCAGTTTCATGATACCAAATTTGCTTGAATTTATATTGATATATAGGACGTTTTACTGGCTGCTCGGTACAACTATGGGGCTTATAGGTATAGGAGCTGGGTTTTTTATAATGATGACGCAGTTAATATCGACGGATTCATTTGGCATACCTATTCTTTCTTCATTTTCTAAAAATGAGCTTAAAGATAGCGTTCTAAAACTTCCATTTAAATCTCTAAGATATAGGCCTACCTCTATTGCTAAAAATAATATTAAAAGAAGAGGATAATAAATTGGCAAATCCCAGTTTGAAAAAATGGTTTTTAGTATTGTGTTACACATTGGTAATACTTATATTTTCTGGATGTTGGAGCAATACGGAGCCTAAAGAACTAGAAATTTCTGAAAGCGTTCTTTACGATATAACAGACAGCGGAAAATATAAAATTACAGTTGAGGTTAAAGATACTACTCTTCAAACGCAAGGCAGCAGTGAGGGGGAATCTATTAACATAACATCCGGAGAAGGAGATACGATACCGGAAGCTATAAGAGACAGATCCAAGAATATGGAAAAAAGATTATTCGGAGCGCAAAATAAAGTGCGGTTTTATTCCGATGAGTTTTATAGAGTAGCAGATCTGTCCTCTGTTTTGGATAGCACAGCCAGAGACAACTTAACTTATGAAACGCCGTTCATGGTAATTATAAAAAGCAAGGATCCGGATCTTTTATACACCGCTGACACCGGATTATCAGGAAGTGTTGGCGAGTATATAGACAATTTAAGCAAAACGCAGCAGGAATATAGTGCGGGGTCTGTTTTTGTTACAACTTTAGATGTTATAAAGGATTATTACAGCGAGGGCATCCAGCCCGTTATGGGTGTTGTTGAGATCGTTGCCGATGACGAAGATACTCAAAAATTAAGCACTAACCTAAGCCAAGCCGCTCAAAGCAGCTCAAGCAGCAAATTCAAGATAAAGTATGAAGGGCTTGCCGCATTTAAGGATGAAAAGCTTGTAGGATACCTGGACAAATTGGAAACGGCATCTTTTAACATGCTGACCAATAACATTAAATCAACTTATACTTCTACACTAGTAGAGGATAACGTAGTAAGCTTAAAACTCCAAAATTGTAAAAGTGATATTAAGACAAGCATCAAAAACGGCGAAGTTACTATTGACTTAACAATAGATGTCGATTTGAATATCGCAGGGGTAAGCGGCACTTTAGATGTAAATGAAAAAGCAGCTATAAAAAAAGTTGAACAAAACTTCAATAAGCAAACAGAAATTGAATTGATGTCTGTAATCAATAAGGCACAAGATGAATTTTCAAGTGATATATTCGGGTTTGGCAACTACGTACATAGTCAGCACCCTGAAAAGTGGAAAGAAATTAAAGCTAACTGGGACGATTGCTTTTCTAAAGCTAAGGTTAATATTGAGATTACATCCTCAGTTATCCACTTAGGCGAAATAAAAGGTACGATGAGTACGGAGGATTGATTTATGTCAAAAAAGCCAGTTATAACTTCCTTACAATTACTAATGATGGCGGTTGGCAGCGCGCTTGTATTTCCATATACTTTTATGCCAATTTTAGATTCGCAGCCAGGCAATCAGGATGTGTGGATTGTATTATTTTTGGGCTTTGTATATGTTTTGATAATAAATGCCCCGATGTTATACTTAATGAATAAATTTAGAGGCATAAGCATAAATGATACATTTGATATCACCTTCGGGAAAGCTTTGGGAAAAATTGCGATAATTCCATTTGTATTGTTCTTCTTATATTGTTATATAGCATGCATAGTGATAATAGCCATGTTTATAAACATCTATTTGTTTCCGGATACACCTACATGGGGGTTGCTTATATATGTGGTCGTCCCGGTTATTTACGCATCTTATAAGGGTGCAGGGACAATCGGCCGGCTTGCCTTTTTTTTAGTACCGTTCACTATAATTACGATAGTATTATTTTTTATATTTGGATTTAAATTAATGGACTTTAATGTTCTGCAGCCGATATTGGCAGATTCTACATTTCTTCAATTAAATTGGGGCGCATTTTTAACAGCAGCAAGATATTCTGAAATACTTATATTTTTTGTTTTTTCTTATTATCTTACTGAAAAGTCGAGCATTAATAAAACGTATGCATCGGCTTTGACTGTATTTGCGGTTTGTTTTTTTTTGATGCTTCTACCTACAATATTGGTCTTAGGTGTCGAATACGCAAAACATTCGTGGAACCCATATTATTCATTTACCAGCCAAATCGAAGCGCTTGGCTTTTTAGAAAGAATGCAGTCTATAAATATATTGGCATGGTTCCCTATATCTTTGCTTAAATTAACGATGTATAATTATATGGCAAGTACTGTATTTGCAGATTTAGTAAAAGTAAAATCACATAGATATTTTGTAGCGCCGCTGGCCATAGTAGGGGCGATAATATCACTTCTACCGATAATCAATAACGAAAATACAGTTAGTTTATTACAATCAGATCAAGTTTTCCCATGGGTGATTTTCCCCGTAACGTTTATAATACCATTAATATCCCTAATAGTATATCTTATCAGAAGAAAGAAAATAAATACGATTATCAAACAAAGGACTGAACCTAAAGAACTTACTTCAAATAATAATTAAATATACTGAAAAAGGCTTGTTTAAGGCCTTTTTATTTTTAAAAATCAGGTGAGTATCCAAAAAAACTTATGCGACATATAGTGAGTAGGGGCGCATTGTCTTTAGATCAGTTGCGGAGGTTTAAATGTATGGATTTTATGGATTTAATTGTAAATAAGGGAATAGCTGTCGCAGCAGGCCTTTATATTATAGGCGTATTTTTAAAAAAAGCTGTTTTTATTCCAGATTGGTTGATTCCATTTATCTTACTGGCACTTGGTATCTTGGCGTCCTGCTTTACGATTGAAGGCGGGTTTACGGTGCCAAATATATTACAAGGTATATTTGCAACCGGCTTAGCAGTACTAGGGAACCAGGCATATAAACAAATATCAACGAGGGATCCGGGAGATGCTTTCGTTGAGACGTACGGAGGCAATGACCCAGATGAGGAAGGTGAATTGTAATGCTTTTAAAATTAGGCAGTAAAGGTAAAGATGTTAAGAAATATAAAGATATCCTTGTTGCACTAGGGTATCTATTTGCTTCAACGCATGATTATTTTGGAAACGACACCGATAAAGCTGTTAGAAACTTTCAAAAGAAAAACAAGGACAAGAATGGAAAAGCCCTTGTAGTAGATGGCATAATCGGAAGTAAGACGTCTTGGGCACTTGATACAGCATACAGTGCATATCTTGAAAAAAACCAAACAGAAAAATCTGAATATTATGGTAGTAAAGGTCAAGCGGTAAAGGATTGGCAAACAAAATTAAATTCCCTTGGGATAACTGACTATAACGGTAATAAGCTGGCTGTAGACGGTATATGGGGAGATAAGACAGAATCCGCTTATCAAAAGTACCTTAAGATGAATATTCAAAATATAATTGATAAAAACGTTTATTCATTCCTTGATGGAGATATGGTAGACGCTTTAAATGCGTCTTTGCAGGATGAAGACGCAAAAGCCGTAAGTATTGTTAAAGAAGCTTTAAAGTGGGTATTTCCGTATGGGCTATATGTATACGGTGCAAATTTATACAAGCCGGATCTGTCAGTTCAGGTACCAACTCCTGAATATGTAGATACAAGAGCAAATGCTGCACCAGCATATTTCACAGACGGACGCAAAGAGCAGATAAAAAAATGGTACGCAGAGGCGGTAAGCAAGGGCCGGTATATAGGCTGTGCGGACTGCTCGGGATTTGCTGTTGGAATTATGCGTAAACTTGGCTATGTTAAGGCTTCATTCGATTCTACAGCGCACATGATGTATAATTCGCACTGCAACTCGATAAAAAAGGCGGATCTTCGCCCGGGTGATTTTGTATTTACAAAAAATACTTCCGGGAATATACCGCATATGGGTATTTATATCGGTGCAGGATATACCATCGAAGCTGTGGGTAGCGCATATGGAGTTCAGATTTCCGGCCTTGATAAGCACGTAGTAATAGATAAGATGACAAATAAATCGGTTACCAGGACGGCATGGACGGTATTTGGCAGAAGTAAGTATATTTGATAGTATAGAAAATAAAGTACGCTCCTTAGAAGGTGCGTCTTAGGGATTTGAAATCTCAGAAAAAATCGGCATAGTTTGGTATGTATGTACCGGCTATGCCGATTTTTCTTGTTCTACAGTGGATTGAGTTATCAACGGTGTAAATTCACCTATGCAGTTCCACACGAATCTGATGCGAGCTACACCCACCCTTGACTTTTCGGTAGGTGGCGCACACAAAGTGCTCCTTATCATGCTCCCAGCCACGATGCCGTACCTGATACAACTTGGCTTCGCAGTCAGCGCAGAAAAGCATTCCGGAGAGCGCGGGCATCTCGCCCATCGGCGTAATCCTGCATCTGCCATCACGGATCTTCTGTACCACCTCGAAAACCGACTCCGTAATAATCGCTTCATGGGTATTCTCGAAAATCTGCCATTCTGATGGGTCGTTTTTCAGTTGCTTTTTCTGCTTATAGGACTTACGATAGGTCTTGAAAGCATTGATGATGCCGGTCGCTGTGCCCTTACTAAGCACGGTATCGGCGTTTACTTTGACATAGAAAAACATTAAAAGCCCTATCCTCTTTACAAGTTGGGACGAATCGTTTAAGATGTAATTGTTGGTAGTTGTTAGTCTATCATTTGTATGATTATTACTACTTAACACTATATTTGTCAATGCAGATTCTTAAAGGGGTAACAAATGGAAATCTTAGTTGGACACACAGGCTTTGTGGGTTCAAATCTTGCGAGGAAGCGTACTTTCAGCAATATATATAATTCAAAAAATATTCAAGATGCATTTGGTACAAAACCGGATTTACTTGTATATTCAGGAGTCCCCGCGGAAATGTTTCTTGCAAACAACGACCCCGAAGCAGACAGAGTCGTAACGGAAAACGCCGCGGCAAACATACGAAAAATCAATCCAAAGAGGTTGGTTTTGATTTCTACAATTGCTGTACTGGACAATCCGGTGGGGACGTATGAAGACACTGAGATTGACGCCGGCAAACTGACAGCTTATGGGCTAAACAGGCTTAACCTTGAAAGGCTTGCTGCCGACGCAGTTGAAAACTGCCATATTATCCGACTGCCTGCGCTTTTCGGCAAAGGAATAAAAAAGAATTTTATATACGATATGATAAACTTCTTTCCAGCACTTTTAAACGAAACGAAGTACTCAGAGTTTTCGGCTAAAGAGTCGACTGTAGCAGATAGTTACATCTTGCAAAGCAACGGTTTTTATAAATTGAATGTTACCGATGATAACAAATCAGAATTAAAAGCCGCATTTGAAAGGCTTAATTTTTCGGCGCTGAACTTTACTGACAGCCGTTCAAAATATCAGTTTTATAATCTCGCAAACTTATGGTCGCATATAGAAATCGTTATCAAGCACGAAATTCCGCTTCTGCACACTGCAACAGAACCTATTTCCGCTGCAGATCTGTATGCGTTTGTTTTTGGTAAACCGTTCAATAATGAGCTTACTGAAACTCCGTTTGATTATGATTATCGTAGCAAATACGCGGAATTGTTTGATGGAGAAAACGGATATATTTCATCGAAAGAAAAGATGCTCGCAGAAGTAAAAAAATTTATAAGAGAGCTTATCAAATGAAACTATCTTGTTCTAATATAGCATGGGGTGCAGAAAATGACGCAGAAATGTATGCGTTTTTAAAGGAGCATGGATTTTATGGCCTGGAAATAGCCCCGACGCGAATATTTCCTGAAAATCCTTACGAACATGTACATGAAGCCGAGGTTTTTCGCAATTATTTACACAATGAATACGGATTGTCTGTTCCTTCAATGCAATCGATATGGTACGGGCGAACGGAAAACATTTTTGCTTCCGACGAAGAACGCTCTGCGCTTATTGAGTATACAAAGAAAGCAATTTTATTTGCAAAGGCTGTCGATTGCGGCAATCTGGTTTTTGGTTGTCCGAAAAACAGAAACATCCCTTCTGAAGACCTTCGCTATATTGCATTAGACTTTTTCAATGAAATAGGCACTTTTGCCACAGAGCACGGTACTGTAATCGCTATTGAACCGAATCCTCCAATCTACAATACTAACTTTATTAATACAACCAAAGAAGCTTATGATATTTGCCGGAAAATCAATAATAATGGAATAAGAGTAAATGTTGACACAGGAACCATTATTGCCAATAATGAAAGTATTGACTTAATAGCGGAAAATATTGACATGGTTAATCATATCCACATTTCCGAACCTATGCTTGTTCCTCTGGAGAAAAGAGAATTGCACAAGGAACTGGCAAGGCTCAAATACGACAACTGGATTTCTATTGAAATAAAAAATTCCGGCAACTTGGACGATATAAAGAAAGCCGTCGGATACATTAGAGAGGTAATGGTTTGATATACGAAAACATAAGCGGTGTTCCACGGTTTGAGGCTTTTGAATACAGCGAAATGAAGACTAAATACTGTATTTTGATTCCTATAATCAATGAACTCGGCAGGATTGAAAAGGAACTTGAAACAGCCCGTAATCACGGCGTTGACAAGCTCTGCGATATTATTATCTGCGACGGCGGTTCAACGGATGGTTGTACGGAAACAGAAAACTTAATATCACTTGGTGTAAACACGCTTCTTGTAAAGCAGGACACAGGCAAGCAGGGCGCGCAGCTTCGCATGGGATTCTGGTGGGCGCTTGAGCGGGGCTATGAAGGTTTTATTACAATAGATGGTAACAATAAAGACAGCATTGAAGATGTGCCGAGATTTGTCGAAAAGCTTGACGAAGGATATGATTTTGTTCAAGGCTCACGGTTTATCAAAGGTGGCAGAGCCATTAATACTCCGCTGTCGAGATATATTGCAGTTAGACTAATACATGCCCCTGTAATTTCGATAACTGCGAAGAAACACTTTACTGATACGACAAACGCATATCGCGCTCATTCCAAGAAATATATAACACATCCGCAGGTTCAACCGTTCAGGGATGTTTTTCAGACATATGAGCTACTTGCATATTTGTCTGTTAGAGCTAGTCAGTTGGGACTGAAATCGTGCGAAGTGCCTGTGACGAGAGCGTATCCAAAAGGAGAAAAGACGCCGACAAAGATTAAAGGATTTAAGGAAAACAGTAAATTGCTGAACATATTGTTTGATAATGCGAGAGAGAGATATAATATATGAATGTCACAAAACACTCAAAGATAATATATATATTATTAGTTTCTTTTTTCTTTTTAATGTTTTTTTCACACACTACAAGCCCGCTATTTGTTAATTTGGGACAAGATAGCTCTGTTTTCACTATGATGGGGCAATCTATTTTGAAAGGGTTTGTACCATACCGTGATCTATTCGAGAACAAGGGTCCGTTACTTTATTTTATAGAAGCAGCGGGTCAGGTTTTATTTAAGGGCGGTGTGGGAGCACTAATAATACAATATGTCTTTATGTGTTCAACAATTATTTGTTTGTACAAAATAATCCGCAAATTATCGAAGAGTAGATACATAACTGTTTTATTACCTTTAGTTTATCTTGTTATTTAACCTTATGTTAAAGGCGGAACTTACGAAGAATTTACAAATCCCTTTACGGCTATAGGACTGCTGACGGTCTTAAATTTACCCTCAAAGAAAAACACAAGTATTTATGCGTTGATTTTAGGGATTTGTACTGCCAGCATTGTTTTCATCAGAATAAACGATATTCTCGGTTTAATTGTTATTGATTGTTATTTTCTATATCAGAGTGCCAAAAATAAAGAAACCATATTCCGTATAGCTAAAAGTGTTTTATATTTTATTGCCGGAATGTTAATAATAACAATTCCGATAATTATTTATTATTTATGTAATAATGCTTTTTATGATATGCTTTATGGCTATATATTAACAAATTTAAATTATGTATCTTCCGGTGTAGTTGCATTAATCGTGCGTCTCAAACTTTTTTGTTAACTGGTTTGGATTGTTATCGATAATTCTGTTTGCACTTACTTAATGATTTATAAATTGAATAAAACAAAAGGCAATATAGAGTTTTATGTTTTCAACATATTTTTTTCTGGAATAACCGTATTATCTTTATATACTTCATCATCAGGTTACTTTCACTATTTAATAATTAATGCGATCCCCTTTGCAATTAACGTAGCGATACTGCTGGATTATTTTGAAAGAGAGCATAAAATTTTTGAGAGATTATCTGAAAAAAGTGTAAAAAAGAAGGTGTTATGCGTATTACTTGCAGTAATGGTATTAGGTTATAGTTATTCAATTTACACTCTAAGAATAATATCCAGCAATGTTAGCACATATGTTTTTTTTAGAAATGCGTCTAAGGAATATATTATACAGGAACATGAATTAATGCAGTATATTCCAAGTGAAGACAAAAACAGCGTATATTGTATTGGCGTTGGCTCTTCGTACTATTTGAGAAACAGTATTCTTCCGGCATACAGGCAATTTTTGTTGGAGACATATATCAATATTAATCCGGCTGAAGCTATTATGTTTGAGGAATACTTAATCAATAATCCAATTAAATGGCTAATCACGAAAGGTCCTATTGACCAGCATACACTGCTAACTTCGGACACAATTTCTTTTATTAAAAATAACTATATTATCGTTACAGCAGACTCGGAAGGTCGTATGCTGTATAATTATGTAGGAAACGGAAGTTAAAGAATGAAAAGAATAATTATAGGTGCTGGTTTATATGGGTTATATTCGGCACTGTATTGCGCTAATCAAGGAGATTCCGTCCTTGTTTTAGAGTGCGAGAGCGAAGCATTTTCGCGGGCTACATATGTTAATCAGGCAAGGGTGCATATGGGCTATCACTATCCGCGCTCTCTGTCAACTGCGGTGAAGTCCAGAGGCTATTTTGACAGGTTTAACGAAGATTACGACTACTGTGTCAATAAATCATTTGATAAGGTGTACGCAACAAGCTCAAATTTCAGTTGGACAAACGCCGAGCAGTTCAGAAAATTTTGTGAGAGTTCGGATATCCGATGCGATGAGCTTCCCGTAAGCCGGTATTTTAAAGAAGGTATGTGCGACGGTGCTTTTATGACTACTGAGTACACGTATGATGCTCAGCAGTTGAAAAGCAGGCTGATCCAGGAATTATCTGGGTATAAGAATGTTGAGATAAAGTATTCCTCAATCATTAAATCAATTAAGAATGAAGGCGAAGCCTATGTCATTGCACTTGACAACGGGGAAGAGTTTTCGAGTGGATTCGTATTAAACGCTACATATGCAAGCGTTAACCAGATACATAAAATGCTTGGGTTTGAACCATTCAAGATAAAATATGAGCTTTGTGAGATTATACTTTGTAAAGTCTCAGATTCATTGAAAAATGTCGGTATTACCGTAATGGACGGACCGTTCTTCTCAATTATGCCGTTTGGAAATACTGGATTACATTCGCTCACAAGCGTGACATTTACTCCGCACATGACAAGTTATGAATCAACGCCTGTCTTTGACTGCCAGAAGCGAAGTGACGGTTATTGTTCACCAGATAGACTTGGCAACTGTAATACCTGTCCTGCAAAGCCGCAAAGCGCATGGCCGTATATGTCCAGTCTTGCTAGAAAATATCTTAGAGGCGAATTTGAGTTTGAATATGTTGAGTCCTTGTTTTCGATGAAACCTATTTTAATGGCATCGGAAGTTGACGATTCACGACCGACAATTATAAGGAAATTCAATGACTCGCCGACATTTGTCAGCGTGCTGTCCGGGAAAATTAATACAGTTTATGATTTGGATGAGGTATTAAGCGATGATATATAAAGAGAAAACATTTGTTTCAGCGGTATTCTATGTACATAATGAGGAAAGCCGGATTGAAAAGTTTTTGAGCTGTATTACGGATGTACTTCGCAATAATTTTGAAAAGTACGAGCTTATCTGTGTCAATGACTGCTGTACAGATAAAACTGTAAGCATTATCAAAAACTATTTTAAAGGTGAGCATAGTGATACGGTTTCAATTGTGAATTTGAGCTATTATCAAGGCATCGAAAAAGCGATGAACGCTGGTGTTGACATTGCAATTGGTGACTTTGTATTTGAATTTGATAGTACCCATGTCGATTACAATCAGGATATGATTATGGAATTATACCATAACTGTCTGAGTGGTTATGACATAGTATCAGCAAGCAACTGCAAGCTTTCACTTGGTTCCAAACTCTTCTACTCGATGTTTAATAAAAATGCAAATCTTCAATATGAATTAAGCACAGAAACGTTCCGCATTTTATCAAGACGGGCTATTAACAGAGTTGCTTCAATGAGTAAAACCATTCCTTACAGGAAGGCGGTTTACGCAAATTGCGGATTGAAAACAAATACAATCTGCTATATCGGCACCGATAAAAGCAAACATAGTAATGGCAGCACGCAACAACGTTTGAGTACAGCTGTTGATACGATGATACTTTATACCGATTTTGCCTTTAAAATAACATTTATTTTTTCGATGATAATGATGGCGGCTACGTTAGGTGTTGCTGTATATGCACTGGTTGTTTTCTTCTTGAAACAACCGGTAGCCGGTTTCACGACAATAATGCTTGTTATGACGGGTTCGTTCTTTGTGCTGTTTGCTTTACTGGCAGGAGTGTTTAAGTATCTTTCAGTTATTGTATCTATTGTTTTCAGTAAACAAAAATATGTATTCGAATCTATAGAGAAATTATCGCGGTAAAAGTATGATTAAATCACTGAAAAAGAATAGAAAAGGCATTTTGCTGATGCTGTTATCATCGTTATGCGTATGCTTCGGTCAGTTATTTTGGAAGCTATCGACTGACGGTTCGCTGTTTTTTCTGTTTACAGGTTTTGTGCTATATGCCGTGGGCGCATTAGTGATGATTATTGCGTATCGGTACGGAAAACTCTCGGTTTTACAACCCATGTTAAGCATGAATTACGTTTTGAGTATATTAATCGGTGTCTTTATACTCCAAGAACTCATTTCTTTAAAAAAAGTCATTGGTATAGTAATTATTGTAGCCGGTGTCGTCTTAATTGGTGGCAGCGATGAATAATACTTTGATTTATTTTGTTGTGATAGCAATGACGTTAATCGGTTCCGTTGCTGCGGTGCTTTTGAAACGCACAGAAGGTGCAAAAACCTTGATTGCACTTATATCAAGCAAATATTTGTACCTTGGTGGAGCACTATATTTTATTACGGCACTTATGAACATTTACGCTTTGCGGTATTTGCCATATACAACAGTCTTGCCTCTGACCTCGATAACATATATTTGGACGATGATATTTGCGCGAATTTGTTTTAAAGAAAGAATTGGCATTCGAAAAATATGTGGTCTATCGCTTATTATTATTGGTGCAATATTGATTTTTTGAACTCTACTTATATTTCTTTTCAACCTATACTGTGTGACGAAATAGAGTAACTATTGAAATATAGCAAACAAATATAACAGAACTTCAAGATAAAATTGATAGGCTTAATATACAACTCAATAATCTGACAGAACTGCTGGTAAAAAACCGTTGCAGCATGTTCGGTCAGTCCAGTGAGCAGAGCTAATATATAGAGGGAATGGAACAATACGGCCTATTCAACGAGGCAGAGAAGGAAAGTAAAGATGGCACCTAAACCTGATGAGAGGACTCTGATACCGCCCCATGAGAGGAAGAAGAAACGGTCAAAGGAAAAGCTGACGGAAGGACTGCCCAACTACCAAGTCTTATGTGACCTGCCGGAAAACGAACAAAGCTGCCTCAAGTGCGGGAACAAGATGGTATATATCGGGAAGGAAAAGATAAGGAGCGAGCTGCTGCTTATCCCACCGCAGATGGCAGTGCTGAACTATTACCAGCTAAGCTATAAGTGCGTTACCTGTGAGAAGGAAACTGGAGAAACATATATATTAAAGGGAGATTGTTCCTCAGCCTGTTATGAAGAAGAGCTTGGCTTCGGCTGCCACAGTGGCATATGTGATGCAGGAAAAGTACTTTAACGGAGTGCCGCTTTTCCGTCAAGAGAAATATTGGAAGAGCAAAGGTATTGCTTCCGGAATGAATTATATCCACATCGGACCAGATGGCATTTTGTCTTCTGGTGAAGCTAATATACAAGGAACCGCTGTCAAAATGACTTTTTCAACAGACTATCTTAAAAGTAGCCGAGAAATAATCCAAAGCATTGCCAGCCGTGGAAAAGCTGAAGCAAGAACAATCCGTAATGCATTTAAGAAAGCATCGCGCCCTTCTGAAGGACTCATTTTAGAATAATAACAAAAGACCACACTAAAGGTTTCATCCTTCGGTGTAGTCTTTACTGTTTTGGCTTCGCTTGAAGAGTGTCGGTCAAAAATTTACTTGTTTCCGTAAATCCCTTTGACGAACGCCCTTTAGGGGCGTATTTTATTTTGCTTATTATTAGCAGACATAATTAAAAACCTTGAAAAAGGCTTTGCCGCATTGTATTATTAAAAAGTGAAAGTTAAACTAAAAAGATTTTTAATGGAGGCATAGCTCAGCCGGGAGAGCACTTGCTTCACACGCAAGGGGTCGCTGGTTCAAGTCCAGTTGTCTCCACCATTAAACTGATATCGTACTACATTTTTTATAAAGCACGGTATTTTGATTTTTTTTATATTTTAGCAGAAATTTTGAAAGGTGGAAGGATATAAGTATGGATCCTAAAGTAAGCGTAATTGTTCCAATATACAATGTAGAACAACATCTTAAAAAATGTATAGACAGTATAATTGGGCAAACATATACCAATCTAGAAATTATTTTAGTAGACGATGGATCGCCGGACAATTGTCCAGCTATATGTGACGAATATAAGGGAAAAGATAACAGAATAAAAGTAATACATAAAGAGAACGGTGGAATATCCGATGCGAGAAATGCGGGGATTAAAGAGGCGACGGGGAAATATATAGCTTTTGTAGATAGCGATGATTGGTTAGATTATGATTTGCTTAATGATTGGGTTAAATGTGCTGAAAGAAACAACGCAGATGCAGTATGCTATAATCCTGATATTAAAAATGAAAGAGTTATCAAAAAAGATATTTTAATAAATTATTTTTTGGACGGCAGAGTGTCAGTATGGTCTAAACTTTGGCATATAAAGCTTTTTGAAGGATTTTCTTTTATAAAAGGCGCCGTATCTGAAGACGTTATTGCCTCATATACGTTGTTAAAAGATTGTGAAGTTATGGCCGAAATCCCAAGACAGAATGGTTATAATTATAATGTTAATATCGGAAGTATTTCAAGGAGCGTATTTAAAAATGGTGATTACGATGCGGTGAATTTCACATCGCAGGTAGCTGATGATGTTTATGCACATTTTCCTGATGCTTATAAATTTGCCTGTTTACATATATATAAGGCAATGTTTAATGTTATAAATAAAGCTTTTTTATACGGGCTTGATGAAAATGTAGACCCATCTATATTTAATGTAAGAAAAAAAGAGTATATTAAAACAATAAGGCGAAATCTTTTTAGTATTTTAAAATATAAATATTTTTCTAAAAATGACAAGAAACAAATTATAGTATTATGTATATCGGAAAAGTTGTTTAGATTTTTAAAACGGAAATATAAAAAACTTAGGGCTTAATGGCTTACATTAAAGTGTAAGCTTTTCTTTTAATAAAAAATAGTGTATATTTAAAAAATAAATTTACATTAAAAATGTTTTATGGAGCGGACATGAAAAAGTTAAGGCAAAAGGCCATGTTAGCAGTATCTGTAATAATTCTGGCTACTGTTATATCAGGTTGCAATGCAACTGAAAAGAAACAGGAAAAACAAATTTTCGCTATGGATACGGTCATGACTTTAACTGCCTATGGTGAAAATGCCAAAGAAGCGCTCGATGAAAGTATTATACAGATAAACCAACTGGAAAGTCTTTTATCAGCAACTAAAGAGGGAAGCGATATATATAATATAAACAATAATGCAGGTGAGTATGTAGAAGTTTCAGACGATACGCTTGAACAGATTAGGGCATCTATGCAAACCTCTCAAAGAACGGTTGGAGAATATGATATATCCGTTTACCCATTGGTTAAACTCTGGGGGTTTGACACGAAGGATTATAAAGTACCTGATGCTAAAGAGATATCTGCTGCAACTAAAAACGTAAATTATGAAAACATTGAGATAAGCGGTAATTCAGTTAAGATACAAAAAGGGATGGCAATAGACTTAGGTTCTATTGCAAAAGGGTATACGTCTGAAAAGATAATCGAATTGTTCTTAAGCTTAGGAGTAAAGTCTGCTATTATATCTTTAGGTGGCAATGTACAGGTATTAGGTACCAAACCAGATGGTGAGGACTGGAAAATAGGGATACAGGACCCGCTTTTAAGCGACGGTATACTTGGCACTCTTTCCGTTTCGGACACGGCAGTAGTGACATCCGGCGGTTATCAGCGCTATTTCGAGGAGGATGGGAAGACATACCACCATATTATAGACCCGTCGACAGGCTACCCGTCGGACAGTGGTTTACTATCTGTTACTATAGTATGCAGCAACGGCATGATGGCAGACGAGCTATCCACAGCGCTGTTTGTACTTGGGTTAGACGGTGCTGTAGATTATTGGAAAACTTACGGCGGTTTTGAAGCTGTTTTTGTGACTGACGAGAACAAAATCTACGTGACTTCAGGGCTAAAAGATATATTTAACCCATATAGCACACAGACAAATTATACATATGAATTTATAGAAAATTAGACATTCAAGGTTATTTTACGGAGAAGATTTATGAAATTAGTATTTTTTATAACAACTTTACTTGGCGGTGGTGCTGAAAAGGTTTTGTCAGATTTAGTTGTAAATTTAGATAAATCAAAATACGATATTACGGTAATAACGTTATTTAACAAGGGCGTATATATTGATAAAATTAAAGATAAAGTTAAATATCGTTATGTTTTCAATATAAAAGGTCCAAAGATACTAGATAAGATTAAATACAAATTAGGCATTAGCTATTTTAGATATTTTTCGCCAAAGTTTCTTTGGATGTTTTGCGTCCATAGGAAATATGATGTTGAAGTTGCCTTTATGGAAGGAATAAGCACTAAAATTATTTCAGGGTCAATTAATTCAAAATCTAAAAAATTAGCTTGGATACATACAGACTTTAATATCAATTCCGAGTCTAATGCGCAATTTCACAATTTCAAAGATCAGTTTAAGTCTTATTCAAAGTTTGACAAAATAATTTGCGTTTCTAACAGAACAAAAGAGGCATTTGAAGAAAGATTTAAGATACCAGTTCAAGTCCAATACAATATTTTAAACGAGCATGAAATAATTGCAAAATCTCAAGAACAACCAGATGAGAAAGGCCTATTTGATAAGTTTACGGTGATTTCTGTTGGGCGTTTAACGCAGGAAAAAGGTTTTGACCGATTAATGCATGTTCATAAAAAAATGATTAAAGAAGGCTTTGATTATAATCTGCTCATAGTAGGAGAGGGAGCCGAAAAAATTTTACTAGAAAAGATTATAGATGAAAACGGCTTAAACGATAGTGTTAAATTATTAGGATTTAAAACTAACCCTTATAAATATATGGCAAGATCTGATTTGTTTGTTTGTTCGTCATTTGTAGAAGGTTTTAGCACGGCCGCTACAGAAGCAATTATACTTGGTATTCCGGTTCTGACGACAGATTGTTCCGGTATGCACGACCTGCTTGGTGATTCTGAGTATGGATTAATTACTGAAAATACTGAAGAAGCTTTATATGAAGGGTTAAAAAGTCTCCTTGAGGACAAGAACAAATATATAAATTATAAAAACAAAGCTAAAGAACGTTCGAAGTTTTTTACATTGAGCAAGAGGATAGAAGAAATTGAAAAACTCTTTTAAGCAGTAAATGATATTATTTTTTATGTGGGTTTAATGGTAATGCCGATTATTGGGTGCTTACGGCGGTTTTAAAGCGATTTTTGGGATTTATGGATTGATAAAGGTTAAATTTGAATTGTTTACAGTAAATTTACCATTCAGTTTATTGCATTTAAAAGCGCACAATGATATACTTTCTAATGTCAAAATGAGCTATTTTAGTTTATATATGTCTAAATTAATGTAAAAAAAACATAGGCAGAAATGTATAATCGTGGACGAGATTTTTGAAATAAGAAAAATAACTACAGAACAAATAAAAGCATTACAGAATAAATCCTTGGAGATACTTCTTTACTTTAAGGATTTTTGTGAAAAACATAATTTGCTGTTTTATCTCTGCGGAGGATGCTGCATCGGTGCTGTGCGTCATGGCGGATTTATACCGTGGGATGACGACGTCGATGTTTTTATGCCGCGTGCAGATTATGAAAGGCTTTATTTACTATGGGACAAAGAGGCGGATACTGAAAGATACTCTATTTGCAGAACTACAAAGGACGTAAATTATCACAGCCTCGTAACCATGATAAAAGATAATAATACGGCTTTTATAAACAGGCATAGTTGCAATTTGGATATTAATCACGGGCTCATGCTGGACGTTATACCGATTGATGGCTATCCATCTTCTGTGTTAGCAAGGAAAAAGCAGGCCTTAAATGCCATGGCTTATTCGATTTTTAATGCGCAGAGGCTGCCTGACCATCAGGGAAAATTTATAAGGGCCATTTCTAAAATAATATTGGCAGTAGTTAGGTCACCCAGGCTTAAGTATTGGATATGGAGCCGTGCAGAGAAGAAAATGACAAAGCATGATATTAAAGATTGCGATTATATAACCGAATTATGCTCTGGATATAGATATTTAAAGAAAAAATATGATAAAAGTATATTTAAAAAGGCGATCTTAAAAGAATTCGAAGGCTTTATGTTGCCTATACCAGCGGGGTATGACAAATATTTAAAGACAGCGTTTGGAGATTATACGCAGCTTCCGCCAGAAGAAGACCGTACTCCAAAACACGATACGGTTTATATAAATTTAAACGAAAGTTATAAAAAATATAAAGGAATTTACTACTTAGTTGATCCAAAGAGGAGAAACTGAAAGATGGGGCAAAATAAAGAGGGGAATGAAGAAATAGCAAATATCCGTGACCTGCAGCTAAAATCCTTGGAGATACTTCTTTACTTTAAGGCTTTTTGTGAAAGTAATGGCCTGCGGTTTTTTTTGTGTGGAGGATGCTGCATCGGTGCGGTACGACATAAGGGATTTATACCATGGGATGACGATGTAGACGTTTTTATGCCGCGTGCAGACTATGAAAAGTTAGGCGGATTATGGGAGAAATATGCAGATAAAAATAGGTATTCTTACTGCCGTACTAATGAAGATAACTCCTATGAAACTATGCTTACACAAATAGCTGATAATAATACTACTTTTATAAAGAAGAACCTTTGCGATTATGATATAAACCATGGGATTAAATTAGAAATAGTACCGCTAGACGCAAGCCCAAACTCAAAGCTTAAAAGAAAGTTCCAGATACTTAGGGCAATAGAGTTTTGCCTTTTTAACAGGCAGGTAGTTCCGGAAAATAAAGGTAAGGCTGCTAAAATACTCGGTTTTCTTTTACTTAAAATATTTCGTTCTCCAAAGGCTAGATATAAACTTTGGAAGTCTGCTGAGAGCAAGATGACTAAGTATCCATTAAACGGTGAGACGAAGTACTTAACAGAACTTTGTGTTACGTATAAGTATTTAAAAAATCAGTATCCAAAAGAGATATTTAAAGAGGAAGTACTTATGGAGTTTGAAGGGCATGAGATGCCAGTCCCGATAGGGTATGACACGTATTTAAAAATAGCATTTGGGGATTATATGAAATTACCGCCGGAAGAAGAACGTGCCCCGAAACATGAGGCAGTTTATATAGATTTAAATAACAGTTATACAAAGTATAAGGGTATATACTATTGTACTAATGATAAAAACTAAAGTAAATTAATAGATATGCGAGGTGTTTTTATGGTATTCGGTGCAATTTTAGCTGGGGGAGTAGGCGCAAGGATGAATATCTCCTCTATGCCGAAACAATTTTTAATGCTTGGAGAAAAACCTATAATAATACATACACTAGAAAAGATGCTGCTCTCAAATAAGATAGATAAAGTATTTGTAGGGGTCCATTCAAATTGGATCAGCCATACTGAAAATATCTTAAAAAAATATATCGTAGATACATCTAGAGTGCATGTAGTAAAGGGCGGAAAAGACAGAAACGGTACTATAATGAACATAATAGGCGGAATAGAAGAGAAGTATGGCGCAAGCGATAAACACATAATAGTCACGCATGATGCGGTACGTCCGTTTGTTACCATACGCATATTAGAAGAAAATATAGAGATGGCTACTAAATATGGAGCATGTGATACAGTAATAAAATCTACGGATACGATAGTAGAGTCTAAAGATGGTAAAAATATATCCGATATACCCGACCGTTCAATACTATATCAGGGGCAGACTCCCCAAAGCTTCAACGTAGCGCTTCTAAAAAGGCTTTATCAGGATTTAAATGACCAGGAAAGAAAAACGTTAACAGATGCATGCAAGATATGTGTTATAAACAACATACCGGTTGCTTTGGTTAAGGGAGAAACTTTAAATGTTAAAATAACTACAACGGCAGATTATAGGGTAGCCCAGGCCATCGTAGGAGGCAAAATAATTGATTAATTATATTTACCAACTGGTAAGCCCAAGATCCATTATGGTATCATATAATGAAATAGACACTAAAAATAAGGTTGTTATAAGGCCGGAATATATGTCTATATGCCATGCCGACCAAAGGTATTACCTAGGTGAAAGGGATGTAAGTATACTAAGCAAAAAACTGCCTATGGCGCTTATACATGAAGCATGCGGCAGGGTAGTTATGGATTTGACTAATACGTTTAGTGTAGGCCAGCATGTAGTTATGGTACCTAATGTTCCAGGCAGCAATAAACCGATGATATACGAAAACTACAACAGCGGTTCATTTTTTCTGTCAAGCGGATACGATGGGTTTATGCGTGAAGTAGTAGATCTGCCGGTAGACAGGGTAATTCCATACGAAGGAATAAAACCATATATAGCTGCGACTACAGAGTTTATGAGCGTGGCAGTCCATGCTGTAAACAGGCTTAAAGCTGTTTCGCATTGCAACAGGGAACATATAGCTATATGGGGCAGCGGAAGCCTTGCATATGCTGTGTCTTGTATATTAAAAGCGCTGATGCCTGAAAGCAAGATTACAGTGATCGGAAGGGAACGTAATAAATTAGAGATGTTTTCGTTTGTCGAAAGGACATATTTAACTGAAAATATTCCAGATAGTTTTACCTGCGACCATGCCTTTGAATGCGCTGGCGGGGAAGGGAGCTATTTTGCTATAGAGGATATAATAAGGTATATAAACCCTCAGGGCACAGCTATTTTGATGGGAGTAAGTGAAAATAAAGTTGCAATAAACACGCGGAGGGTGCTTGAAAAAGGCATTATGATGCTTGGATGCAGCCGCTCGGGATATGAAGATTTTAAAAAGGCTATAGAGATTATGAAAGATAAAAAGGTGCAAAATCTTCTTGAACTTATAATTTATGAGGACGAGCCTGTCTTTACGATAGAAGATATAACTAGGGTGTTCGCAACCGATGCAAACACTCCGTTTAAAACGGTATTCGCTTGGAAAATGTAGAACATTTTTTGCTGGGAAGGGATTTATATGCCAAAGATATCTTTAGTTATGCCTGTATATAATGGCGAGAAATATATTCGTCAATCTGTTGCTGCCATACTTAACCAAACATTAAAAGATTTTGAACTTATTTTAGTTGACGATGGATCGAAGGATTTAAGCGGTAATATATGTGACGAGTACGCGAAAAATGATGTGCGTATAAAGGTTATACATAAGGAAAACGGCGGGGCAGGAAGTGCACGTAATGCCGGTATTAAGATCGCAGCAGGCAAGTATCTATCTTTTCCAGACTGCGACGATTGGGTAGACAGCGACATGTATGAAATCATGTATCAGGCAGCTGAAATAAATAACGTCGACGTGGTTTTGTGTGGCGCTTACTTCCATATGGCCGATGGCAAAAAGGAACAGACTATTTGCAAAAAATATTTAGCAGATGTTTTTTGCGATAAAAAAGCTTTAAGGCGTGAGTTTTTCAATTCATATAAATACCAAAATAAAAATTTCGGTTTTTGGTTTGGGCCTTGGAACAAGCTTTATAAAACGGAAGTTATAAAAAGGCACGAGCTTGAATTTTCAAATATGAGAAGGGCACAGGATGCTTATTTTAATGCAGATTTTTTCGATGTAGCTTCTAGCGCAGCGGTTATTGACAAGTGCCTTTATCATTACAGGGCAAACAACTTGGATATTAGGGCGAGAAAATATTCAAGCGACATGTTTAAAAATCAGCTTATTTTATCTAATAAATTTTTAGATATCGCAAAAGGCTGGGATGTACT
Organism: Eubacteriales bacterium; assembly: GCA_041390245.1. NCBI lineage: Bacteria > Bacillati > Bacillota > Clostridia > Eubacteriales > Eubacteriales bacterium. Next base: position 63,010 of record JAWKQI010000001.1, on the reverse strand, counting down.
CGACAAAAATGTAGAACAGATTTTAAAAATAAGGCTCTTATATCTTGTGGCAGAGCTTATTGAAAATCTTTATAGCCCTAATTGCCCGCTTGATAAAAATGAAAAATTAAACTATATAAATGATATCTTAAAGAACAAAACCGTTAACGATGCACTTGAAGCCTGTGATAGCCTTTCTAGAAAATATATAAGAAAAGTTATTCGCCTTTTGAAAAAAAATAATATAAAAGGGGCGCTTAGGGTTGTTAAGACTAAAATAATATTAAAAGAACACTTAAGGCCTGTTTTTAACTTTATTAAAATATTGTTTTTAAAAAGATAAGGTTAGGGTTTATAATAAGTAGATAAATGGATACTAACACAAATATAATTAAAAAAATTGGCGACACTTCAATTAATAACATTATATATTTCAAGGTGATTACCGTAGTCTTTCTTTTGCTGCGCCTGTCTCCGATGATTTCCGATGTTATAAGCCCTTGGTTTAAGTTTTTTTTAATATTTGGCTCAATATTTTTAATATATGATTTATTTACGAAAAGGGTTTTTCTAAAGAACCGATATTCCTTACTGATTTTGGCTTTTCTTCTTTTATATGCTATTACAATAATTTTAAATTTTGACAGTAATCTTAAAGATAATTTAAAAGACTATCCGTATATTTTTCTGTTCTTGATTTTGCTGTATGGATATGATGTATCTAAAACAAGAGAAAAGTTTAGAAAAGAAATAAAGATCCTTTCAAATGCAATAATAATAATAACGTTTTTACTATCATTTGTATGTCTTATTACATATATAATCCAAGTTACTATTACGTATCAATCAATTATAACAAAAGATTACTCATACATAGGCATCTATTTAAACAGGCTGTGGGGAATATACAACCCTAACACAGGCGGTACATTGTGTTTACTTTCAATAGCTTTGTCTATATTATGCATGTTTATTTTAAGAAAAAAGGAATTTATCTCACTTTACATAATCAATATTTTACTTCAATACTCTAATCTGGTTTTAAACCAAAGCAGAGCATCTTTCATTGGCCTGACAGTATTTGCCTTCCTAATAGTATTTTTTGGCATTAAAAAGGGCGTTAAAAAGCTTCGCGAAACAAACATGAAGAATGTTTTATTACGGGCAGCTGCAGGAGGTTTAACTGTTCTGATTATTATACTGTCTTTTAATCCGGCAAGCATCTTATTATCCTACCTGCCCAAAATATATAATCCAGATGTTACAGAACAAAGCAGTGAAGATGAAAATTTTGCAGACACTGCACCCGAGGCATCTTTAAGATCGAATAATGGGCTGGCCCTTCTTTCGTATAAGACCCTTAATGACAATGATACCAAAGAGTATACGTCACAAAACTCTTTTCCTACAACTGATGTGCAAATCAGAAGGGGAGATATGCGCGACAGCACGTCTGGACGAATCGATTTATGGAAAGCAGGGTTAAAGGCATTTTTAAAAGCACCTATATTCGGGAGCACGCGGGCAGGGCTGTTTGACGCGGTCTCTCCATATTTAGACGAAGGATTTTATTCTACGATTGAGATAGGTGGAGTTCATAATATATATCTAACGGTACTTATTTCATCAGGTATAGTTGGATTTTTAGTTTTAGGTGTTTTTGTAATTTTAAGCATGATAAAGATGTTAAAGCTTGCCGGCAATGCGGATGCACCTAATAAAGACTGGTATATGCCTTTTATAGTAATAGTCGCTATGCTGGTATCCATTTTTGTAGTAGAGTTTTTTGAAGCGCGTATACTTTACTTTATAGGTGCTTTTGCCGCAATTTTTTGGATATATTATGGCTTCTCTATGTACTACGTAGATAAAGACAAGCAAGATAATGGAGAGAATCCTAAAAAAGATAACTTTTTTGCTAAAATTGAAAGAAAGATTACTAAAATTATAAAAAGAGGAAAAGAAAACCCGGAAAAAAGCAAGCTTATTAAGCGGCTTCTTGGAAACTCGGGTTGGCTTATGACTCAAAAAGTTTATTCTTTACTGATAACATTCGTGGTAGGTGCATTGGCCGCAAGGTATTTAGGCCCGTCTAATTACGGGCTTATCGGATATGGCGAATCTGTCGTACTTTTATTTACTGCCGTATGTACTCTTGGTATGGAACATATTATAGTAAACGATTTGGTAGCTAATAAAGAAGCCACAGGAGAAATTTTAGGCTCGGCGCTTATTATGCGTCTGGTTACCTCGTTTATGTCAATAGGTATAATCACTTTGTTTGTGATGGTTTTAAACCCCGGTAATACCCTGTTGTTATGGATTACGGGGGTACAGTCATTGGCTTTGGTATTTCAGATGTATGAAGTGCTGGATTATTGGTTCCAGTCCCGTCTTTTATCTAAATACTCCGTGATAGGCGGAATGATAGCAAGCACTGTTGTCGCTGCATGGCGTATCGTATTGCTCATAATCGGTGCATCTGTCGGTTGGTTCGCAATGTCTTATACTATACAGGCGCTGGTATGTGGAGTTGTCGTATGGGTATTATTCAATGCTAAGTCTGATATAAAGTTAAAGGCAACGTGGGATATGATGAAGAAGATATTATCAAGGAGCTATCACTTTATAATATCCGGTATAGCTATTATGATATATCTTCAGACAGACAAGATAATGATAGGAAGCATGCTTGGCGATACTGCTACAGGGTATTACGTAGCAGCATCTAAGATAGCGAATCTGTGGTATTTTATACCTGTAGCTATAATAAACTCTGCGCGGCCTGTTATATTGGAGGTTAAGCTTAGTAACTACGCGGGATATATTAAACGTTTTCAAATGCTTTTACTTGCTTTGACAGGGCTGGGCGTTATAGTCGCACTGGGCTTTACGTTATTTGGTGAACAAGCGATTTCAATTATATACGGTAAAGATTACCTGCCGGGTGCCGCATCGCTTTATACCTGTATCTGGGCGACTATATTCTCGGTTATAGGGCTTTCCAGAAACATATGGCTGATGGCAGAGGGGCTTTATAAGTATACGAAATATTTTACAATATGCGGAGCCATCGTAAACGTAGGATTCAATGCTATTATGATACCATATATCGGTATAATAGGCGCAGCAATAGGAACTTTATTGACAGAGGTAACAGTATCGCTTATAATGCCGCTGTTCTTTAAAAAGACGCGCGTCTTTGATAAAATTTTCTTTTCGTCGTTTAATTTATTATTAAATCATAAAAGGATTGGGGAATAGTATGAAAATCACGATTGCCGGAACTGGTTACGTAGGCTTGGTTACGGGCGCTGTTTTAGCACATATAGGGCATGACGTAACTTGCATTGACACCGATAAGAAAAAGATAGATTTGATGAAAAAAGGTGTTACGCCTATTTATGAGCCAAAACTAAGTAAGCTTCTTACAGATAGCAAAGACAGGATCACCTTTACGGTAAATGAGGATTTGGCGTACGGGGATGCCGAGGCAATTTTTATAGCGGTAGGTACGCCGGAAAAGCCTGATGGATCCGCAGACCTTAAATACGTATACGAGGTGTCAAAGCAAATAGCGCTTAAAGCCAAAAAGGATTTAATAGTTGTTATAAAGTCTACGGTCCCTATCGGCGCAAGCGATGCTATAAAAGATTTTATTTTAAAAAACGTAAATGAAGGTATAAATATAACCGTTGCCTCCAACCCTGAGTTTTTATCTCAAGGGTCCGCTGTTGATGATATGCTTAATTCAAGCAGAATAGTAATAGGTGCAAAAAGTAAGGATACTCTAAATAAAGTCAAAGAAATATTTGCCCCTTTAAACAGGCCTTTTGTATTGACGGACACTCGTAGTGCCGAGATGATAAAGTATGCTTCTAATAACTTTTTGGCCTTAAAGATTTCTTTTATAAATGAAATAGCAAATCTTTGTGAGGCATTGGGCGCAGATATTGATGACGTTGCCCGGGGAATGGGTTTAGACTCACGTATCGGAGAAAAGTTTTTAAAAGCAGGTATAGGATACGGCGGGTCATGCTTTCCTAAGGATACCAAGGCACTTCATTGGCTGTCTAACTGCTATGGATATGAGATAAAGACCATAAAAGCAGCAATTAAGATAAACGAAAAGCAAAAACTGAAATTGATTGAAAAAGCGCACAGATATTATGATAGCCTGAATGGTTTAACGGTTGCGATTCTCGGCCTTACATTTAAACCGGGCACAGACGATCTGAGGGAAGCACCCTCTCTTGCCAATGTACCAAAGCTATTGGAAGAAGGGGCGCATATACGGGCATATGACCCTGTTGCAATAGATAAATTCAAAAGGATATACCCGCAGGTAGATTATTTTAAAAGCATTGAAGAAACGTTAAAAGGTGCAGACATATGTTTTATATTTACAGAGTGGCCGGAAATAAAAAATATGGATACAGGGCTGTTTGAAAGCGCGATGAAAAAGCCAATAGTCTTAGACGGAAGAAATTGTTTGGGTATAAACAGGGGAGAAAATGCAGGTTTTATTTACGATCCTATTGGCAAACCAGCTTTTAATAAAGTTTAAATATAACTTTCATTATTTTTAATTAACGTTTATAATGTAATAACTAATATAATTTTTTAGTGCTATAATTTGGCAAATGTTTTAACAGTAAGGATTTTAAGGCTATGAGATTATTCGGCAAAAAAATAGCGATTTTAGGGACTGGCGCATGGGGCACTGCGCTTGCTATGTGTGCAGTTCATTCGCACCATAAAGTAACGATGTGGTCTACGTTCCCGCAAGAAATTGATTATATGTTAAATAATGGTGAAAACAAAGTACTTCCCGGAGTAAAAGTTCCAGAAGAAATAAAGTTTTCAAAAGACCTAACCTTTGTTGAAGATGCGGACATTTGTATTATGGCCGTGCCTTCTTTTGCAGTATCGGACTTAGCCTCTAAAATTGCCGAATATTCATCGGAAGACTGTACCATTGTAAATATTGCAAAGGGTTTTGAACCCAAGACTTTTGACAGGTTGTCTCTTGGAATTAAAAAGTGTTTGCCGCATAATAAACTGGTCGTACTATCCGGCCCATCGCATGCAGAAGAAGTTGCCCGGGCAGTGCCTACCGCACTTGTTTCTGCTTCTGAAGATATAAAAGCGGCAAGGATGATCCAGGATTGTTTAAGCAGCGAGATATTGAGGATATATACGAGTACAGATGTCGCCGGGGTGGAACTTGGAGGAGCTGTTAAAAACATCATTGCTCTTGCCGTCGGCATATGCGACGGTATGCAGACGGGGGATAATACCAAAGCGGCACTGATGACGAGGGGCTTAAAGGAAATAGCTGATTTAGGCATTGCTATGGGGGCAAAAAAGGAGACTTTCGCAGGCCTTACCGGGCTAGGCGACCTGATAGTAACCTGCACCAGCATGCACAGCAGAAATAGGCGCGCAGGCATAAAAATAGGGCAGGGCGTGCCCGTTGAAGAGGCTATAAAACAATCCGGTACCGTTGAAGGATATTATGCTACAAAGATAGCGCGAGACCTTTCAAAAAAATACGACATTGAGATGCCGATAACAGATGCGTGTTATAGGGTATGCTATAAGGGATTAAAACCGGAAGCGGGGCTTAAGGAACTGATGTTTAGGCCCAAAAAGAAGGAAATAGAGGATACATGGATTTAATCTCCTAGTATTCATCCACTATAAAACATTTCTTAATCGGCAACAAGCCGTCTAATTCATCTAAGACATTTAAATCAAGAACGCTGACAAGATTTTTTTCATGCAATTCTTTTAAAGATATATATCCGTTTAGCCATTGGCATAAGTGCTCTGCATTGATAGTCAGCTGAGCTTCTTTTTCAGTTGGGCAGCCGGAAAAATCGAACGTGCCGTTATTTGACAATACATTTTTATCTTTTATCAAAACCGTAAAATCTTTTGTGCCGCAAATACTGGATAATAAAGAAGGCGCATTTGCAACTCCGCAAGAAGCCTGCGGCTTGATTTCGAAATTTGCATTTTTAATTTCTATTTTAACGTCCGGAGGCGTCTTTATATGAAGTTTTTTCCCGTAAGCTTTGGACATAAGGCCATATACCATGGGATTGACAGCTTCAGGTGAAGTGAAGACAAATTCCTCGGCATGGAGTAATTTTGGCGTATCATAGTAAATGCAGTACCCTTTTAAAATGTCGTCTTTTATATAAGCTATGCACTTAGCGCTGTCCGCAAGGTAATCTCCAAGTTTAAACCTAAAGTCTGCATAAGAACGGGATACTATTCCAGAATACTGTTTTGAAAAAAGTGAATAGCAGGAGTATATAGAGCTTATTCCAGAAGTTAAATCAGTGTCTTTTATTGAATCCGGCATTTTGGTTTTAGTTGTTCTATCAATTGTAAGATGGCCGGAATTGGTTGCAGGGAGGTGGCCGAGAGATATATAAGTCGGCGTGTATTCCGGCGTTAAATTAGTTAAAACGATGCCCATTGAGCTTATATAGTTCATGTAATACCTGAATACCTTACCCATATAGCCCTGGCCCCTAAAATCCGGGTGGGTACCGACGCCGGCAATGATTACGGAGTCTATTATTTTGTCGCGTATGTTCAAATGGACCGGAAGCGAATGAAGTGCACAGAGTACCTTGCCTTCTTCTTCTATTAAAACGCAGTATCTTGGTATAAACCTGTTTTTAAAAAACCAGCTTATAAAACTGTCTGAGTCTGTATTGAAGCATAGCCGCCAGAGGTCTTTTAAGCTTTTTTTATCTTTAAATGTAGCAATTCGCGGATCGTTCATATAAATCCTCCGAAAGTCACTTTTGTTTTAAGTGGTTTTCTTTTATTATACGGCCCTGTTTTAGCAAGGATTTAAGGGTGGTGTAATCTTTTTTGGAAATAGCGTCCCTATACTCTGTTAAATGCGATATTATGGTATTTAGTTCATATAATAACGGCTTTTCATTCAGCATGAAAAGATCTGTCCACATGTCTTCATTCAGTTTTGCAACGCGTGTTAAGTCCTGAAAGCTGTTGGCACTAAAACCGTACTCATCTTTAAGAGTTGGGCTTTTAACATAAGAACTGGAAACTATATGCGCAAGCTGAGAGGTGTAGGCTATTATCTCATCGTGCTTTTCGGGTGTTGATAATACTATTTCACCGAATTTTATGTCTACGGCCAATTTCTTTACCGTTTTAATCTTATCTTCTAAAGTTAATTTACTCGGGGTTATTATAAAACTGCCGCCGTTAAAGAGTGTATCCGTAGATGCGCCGAAACCAGAGTTTTCATTGCCGGCCATAGGATGGGTTCCTACAAAAGCAATCCCATTGTCGTAAAGGGGTTTGTCAACACTGTTGATTATTATCTCTTTTACGCCGCAAACATCCATAACTATGCTACCCGGCTTAAAATCCTTTATATGATTTAATATAAAATCGATAGTTTCTTTGGGATGAAGGCAGATTATATTAAGGTCGCATTTCTTAAGCCCGTCTGATGTTATTTCACCATCGATCACATTTTCATTTAATGCCAAAGATATAGCTTTTTTATCTACATCCAGACCCAAACATATGTGATCCGTATGTGCTTTTATCGCCCGGCAAAATGAGCCGCCGATAAGGCCAAGCCCGACAACCGAGATTTGCATTTTTTCTTTTAAATTATTCATTTTATTGCTTCCTAAATAAAAAAATGTATAGATGAATTTTACCATATAGTGTTTATACAGTAAAGAAATGCATTTAAATCAGGGTTAAAATCAGCTTTTGTCAAGTTTTAAAAGCTTTAACCTGAGTGCATTCGTTACAACTGTAACAGAGCTTAAGCTCATTGCCGCCGCAGCGAACATCGGGCTTAACTGTATCCCGAAGAATGGAATCAAGATCCCTGCAGCCAAAGGTATGCCGATTACATTATAGAAAAACGCCCAAAACAAGTTTTCACGTATATTTCTGATTACGCCCCGGCTTAAACGTATAGCGCGGACCGCATCCATTAGGTCACTTTTCATTAAAATTATATCTGCAGATTCTATTGCGATGTCAGAACCTGCTCCAATCGCTATCCCTATGTCGGCACGCGTCAAAGCAGGAGAGTCGTTAATTCCGTCGCCGATCATTATAACTGTTTTACCGGTGCTTTGCAGCTCACGTATCTTGCTTTCTTTATCCTGCGGAAAAACATCTGATATTACGTCTTTTAAACCCAGCTTTTCTTTTATGGCAAGTGCGGTATTTTTATTGTCTCCTGTCATCATTATTATATCAAGGCCCATTTCTTTAAATTTATCTATGGCCTTTTGGCTCGTAGGCTTTATCGTGTCGGCAACTGCTATTATGCCGATTATTTTTTTGTCTTTAGCAAAAAACAGCGGAGTCTTGCCTTGAGATGATAAGCTGTCAGCTATCTCCTGTATAGAGTAAGAGTCTATACCATGTTCCTTCATAAGGCGCATATTGCCTGCTAGAAATGCGCCGTCTTTTATTTTTGCACTTATACCCATGCCAGGTACAGAATTAAACGAGGAGACGTTTATAAGGTTTAAAGACTTATTTTTTGCCTCTGTTATTATAGCTTCGGCCAGCGGGTGTTCAGAAGGGTTTTCAAGGGAGGCCGCTATAGTTAAAAGTTCGTCTTTTGATATAGAATCGTCAAGCGTTATTATATCTGTGACTTCTGGGTGGCCTATAGTGATAGTGCCCGTTTTATCAAGGACGACCGTATCGGCTTTATGGGTGATTTCAAGCGATACGGCAGATTTTATCAAGATCCCGTCTTCAGCGCCGCGCCCCGTGCCTACCATTATGGCAACGGGGGTAGCAAGCCCCAATGCACATGGGCAGGATATAACCAAAACGGCTATGCCGATCGAAAGAGCAAAGGAAAACGGATATCCTAAAATAAGCCAGACTACTGCCGCAATTACGGCAATGGTTATAACGACGGGAACGAATATTCCGCTTACCTTGTCTGCTAAACGTGAGATAGGCGCCTTGGAGGAAGCGGCCTCTTCTATTAAACGGACTATTTGTGAAATAGTAGTATCTTCTCCTACTTTTTCAGCTTTAAATTTAAAGCTCCCGGATTTGTTTATAGTGGCGGAAATAACTTTGTCGCCAGCCTGTTTTTCAACCGGTATGCTCTCACCGGTTATTGCAGATTCATCTACAGAAGAGGAGCCTTCAATGATAACGCCGTCTACAGGGATGCTTTGTCCTGGGCGGATCAAGACTATATCGCCGACCAAAAGGTCCTCAATGGGGATTTCGGATTCAATTCCATTACGTATAACGGTTGCTGTTTTAGGAGACAAGTTTAAAAGCTTGGTTATTGCCGCGCCTGTCTTGCCTTTTGCGCGGGATTCTAAATACTTACCCAACGTTATCAACGTAAGTATCGTACATGCGGATTCAAAATATAAGTCCATTACATAGGAGTTGATATGCTCTATGTTATTAATTGAAAAACCATAGCTTATCTGAAATATCGAGTAAATTCCGTAAAGAACTGCAGCGGCAGAACCTATAGCGATAAGCGTGTCCATTGTAGGCGCTCTTTTAATTAGCTGTTTTATCCCCGTTATATAATATCTGCGGTTTATAAATACTATGGGTAAAGTGAGTAAAAACTGGGTGAATGCAAGAGTGAATGCATTTTCATAGCCATGAAAAAACTGCGGCAGCGGAAGCCCTACCATATGGCCCATGGAAATATAAAATAGCGGTATCAGGAAAATAAGCGAGGTTATAAATCTATTTTTCATAGATTTGATTTCATCGTCTTCGTTTATATCTGCATTTTTTGCAACTGATTTATCGGAAGCCGGCTTTACAGCGTTTGCGGAGTACCCTGCATTTACTACGGCAGCCACGATTTCTTTTTCAGATAATTTATCAGTATCATAAGATACGTTCATACTGTTGGAAAGTAAATTGACGGATACGTCTTTTACTCCTTCAAGATTATGTACGGACTTTTCAACATGAGCGGCACATGCAGAACAACTCATGCCGTTTACGTCAAATTTCTGTTTCATAAAAATGCTCCTTAAAAATAATATAGTAATTATAATTTATTTTAGAAAAGTATTCAATAAACGCTAGTAGCATAGGTAAAAATGAATAAAATAATACAAGCTGTTTTTGAATAATTTTAAGTTTTAAATTGTAAGATTTAATATGGTTTATAAATATTGGAGTAATATGTTTTTAGGTGGAGTATCAATTAAAATTATTTGTATTTTATTTATATCGGTTATTACATTAGCCGCTTTAGCTGTACTTTTTTTCATGAGGGGAAAGAGATAATTTTCATATAACTAAAGAACATCCTTATAAATTTAATGCTTAAGGGCAGAATAAATAATGATATAAAACAGATGACCATAAGCAAATTCAAAGGAGAAAATATGTGAGAATCGACAAAAACAAAACCTACGCGTCTATGGCATATTATCTTTTTCTTGCAATTATTTCGAGTGCGGCAGTTATACTTTTGTTTTTGAACTTAAAATACGTATTTCAAACTATAAGTGTCTTAGTCAGGGTTTTATCACCACTTATAATAGGCTTTGTGCTGGCCTATCTGTTAAATAGGCCGGTCAAGTTCACCGAAAAGGTTCTAACACCTTTTTTTAAAAAATGTAAGACAAATAAACCAAGGCGTGTAGTATCTATTATTATAACGTATGTTTTTATACTAACCATTGTGGTATTAATAGCTATAATTGTCTTTCCTCAGCTTGTGGAAAGTTTTTATACATTGTTCGAATCCTTGCCGCAGTATTTCTCTGCTTTGCAAAATTGGGTGATTAATATCCTTGGGAAATTTAATATAGATACTTCAAGCGTCCAGTCTTTTGTCATGCCATGGCAGGATGTAGTAGCTAATCTCGGCAAAACGATAGAGACATATATCCCGCAGGTATTTGAGATATCTATTCAATTCGCAGTTGCTATCGGGAACCTGCTCCTTGGAATATTATTCTCGATTTATCTTTTAGACAGCAAAGAAAAACTTTTAAGACAAATAAAAAAAGTTATATATGCTGTTTTAAATGAGGAGAGAGGAGAAGGTTTTATTTCCTTTTTTGAACAGAGCAATAAAACATTTTCCAATTTCATATCAGGTAAAATACTTGAATCTTTCTTATTTACCGTTGCCTCATTTGTGATAATGACTATTATGGGCTTACCGTATGCTTTACTTATAAGCGTAATAGTCGGTATTTTAAATATAATACCTTTTATTGGGCCTTTTATCGGTGCCGCTATCGGGGTTTTAATAATCTTTATAGTAAACCCGACACAGGCTTTATGGTTCCTTATAATGATAATCATATTGCAGCAGATAGACGGAAGCATTTTAGGCCCAAAGATACTTGGCGATTCAACAGGGCTGTCTGCTTTTTGGGTATTAGTTGCCATTATACTTGGCGGCGGGCTTTTCGGCTTCTGGGGAATGGTCGTAAGCGTACCTGTGTTTGCCGTTATTTATTCCGGAATTGCTTCTCTTATAAACGACAAAATAAATGGTAAAATAGGCAGGAAAAGCGAAAAAAGTGATTAAATATCCGATTTGCTTGCTTGTTGTAAGGTAAATAGATTGATGCTATACTAAATAAAAAACAGATTTTAGCAAAGCAGGTAGATATGAAGTATATAGTGATATTGGGAGACGGGATGGCAGATTACCCTATTGAAGAACTCGGAGGTAAAACGCCACTTCAAATAGCAAAAAAGCCTAACATGGATTTTATTGCGCAGCATGGCATGACGGGGCTTGTTAAGACCATTCCAGACGGGCTAAAGCCGGGTAGCGATACGGCCAACCTTTCTGTTCTGGGTTACGACCCAAAGGTATATTATTCTGGCAGATCGCCGCTCGAAGCCGTAAGCATGGGCATAACATTAAATGACAATGATGTCACATATAGATGCAACCTCGTCAACCTATCGGCAGAAGATAATTTTTATGAATCTACTATGATAGATTACAGTTCGGATGAGATTACAACAGAAGAATCCAAAGTATTGATAGATTATCTTAATAAAAATTTAAAATGTGAGGGGTTTAACCTTTACGCCGGCATAAGCTACAGGCATTGCCTTGTTTTAAGGGATGCCGCAACAGGAGCAGATTTAACGCCTCCGCATGACATTTCTAAGAAAAAAATTAAAGAGTATCTGCCTAAAGGGCAAAACAGCGAACTGCTGCTTGATTTAATGAAACGCTCATATAAACTCTTAAAAGATCATCCTATCAACAAAGCAAGGGAGGAAAGAGGCTTAAAAGCAGCCAACTCGATGTGGTTTTGGGGTGAAGGGACAAAGCCGAAGCTCCCGCCGTTTAGTGAAAAGTTTAAACTTAGAGGTGCTGTAGTGTCTGCCGTTGACTTGATTAAAGGCATAGGCATATGTGCAGGCATGAAGAGCATAGACGTGGAAGGTGCAACGGGGACTATAAATACAAATTTTTCAGGTAAAGCTAAGGCCGTAATAGATATATTGAACGAAGGGTACGATTTTGTGTATGTGCATATAGAAGCACCGGACGAATGCGGACACAGAAATGAGCTTAATGAAAAAATCAAGGCTATTTCACTTATAGATGAAAAAATCATAGGGCCTATTATTAAATCGCTTAATGATAAAAAAGAGGATTATGCAATAATGGTGCTGCCAGATCACCCAACGCCGCTTAGCATAAATACGCATACGTCGGATCCTGTGCCGTTTGCCATATACAAAAGCAGTAAAAAACTAAACGGTGCCGCAGATGCATATGATGAAAAAAGCGCTGCGAAAACCGGAATATTTATAGACCCTGGCCATAAATTATTGGATTTCTTTTTTAACTGTTAAATTAAGTTACAAACCTTTTAAACATGGTAATAAGTTAAATTTAAAATTTGTTATAACGCGGGGGCAAATCATGGACGTTATCATGCAGGTTAAAACGGTAGACTTACTGATAAAATTTATAACCGGAAATTTTAATAAAATAAGTGCGTACGATTATTTCCCAACCAAGGGGAAATTTTATCCGCGCAAAGAAAGTGATAATTTCCCGCGTGCTACTCCCGAATCCCAGGGAATTGATTCAAATGACATAACCGGGTTTTTAAATTCGATTGAGAAAAAAAAGATAAGCATCAATAATTTTGTCATGCTGCGCCATGGCAAAATCGTAGCGGAAGGCAGTTTTGCCCCTTATAAAAAAGAATACCCGCAGATGCTTTTTTCTATGAGCAAAAGTGTCGTTTCAACTGCTATAGGCATGCTTATAGATGAGGGAGCCCTTTCATTAGATGAAAAGATATATGATATTTTCAAAGAAGATGCCCCGCCTGTAACGGTTATATGGCAGAGGAAAATAACCGTCAGGCATTTGCTGACCATGACATCAGGCATACATTTTAATGAGGCCGGTTCTGTTACAGACAAGGATTGGGTAAAAGCATATCTGGCTCATATACCGGTGAGCAGGCCGGGAAAAGAATTTTACTATAACAGCATGAATACGTATATGCTGTCTGCTATTGTCAAAAAAAAGACAGGTAAAAATGTATCTGAATACTTAACCAAGAAATTATTTGAGCCTTTAAATATCAAAGATTTTACATGGGAGAAAAGCCCCAAGGGTATAGAAAAAGGCGGCTGGGGATTATCGTTAAATGTACTTGATATAGCAAAGATAGGGCAGTTATACTTGCAAAACGGGCAGTGGGACGTCAATGGAAAACAAACCAGGCTCATTTCAGAAGAGTGGATAAGGGAAGCTACTTCAAACCATATAGATTCGGATAAAGAAGTAGTTAAAGACGGATACGGTTATTCTATATGGGGCGGGCCGACTATTGGAAGCTATCAGTTTAACGGCGCGTTCGGGCAGCATATGGTTATATCGCCTAAAAGGGATATGGTGATAGCATTAACATCCGGAAGTCAGACTATGTTTACACAAGGCAAGGCATCTGATTTAATAAAGGAATTTTTAGGAAAAAGCAGTTTTGCACCTGGCATAGAGTCAATACCCGAAAACAAAGAGGCGTATGCAAAGTTAAAAGATACGATTTCAAAATTAAGGGCTGTTAAATTTAAAGATGTTAAAACGCAAGGCGAAAAGAAGCCTGAAAGAGAAATATTTAGGGCAGCGAAAACAAAATACGATGACAAGGCCTTTTCTCTGTCCGAGACGAGGGGCGGCATACTTCCGTTAGTCTTACAGTCTTTAAATATCAATTTTTCAAAAGGCGTTTCGGCAGCTAAGTTTTCTTTTAAAAGAGATTCATGCTTCATACAGTTAAACGAAGGCAAAGACATAAACGTAATAAAAATAGGCCTAAACGAAAAAATTAATTACAGCGACGTTTCAATAAACGGAGAAGTATATACGATCGGTACGATAGGAAAGTGGTTTGAAGAGAATGAGGAAGTAGTTTTAAAAGTATTTTGCTTTTTTATCGAGACGCCGAGTGTTAGAATATTTAAGTTTATATTTAAAGGTGACAAATTGAAAATAAGGTTTAATGAAAGGCCCTCTGTATTGGGCAGCGTCAATATGTTGCTTGAGCTTTTGGAAGGACCGGACAGCCTTTATAAAAAAGTAATGAACGAAGCTATAAGCAGAAAACAATTGCGAAAAAGGGTTATAGGCCTTGTTATGCCTGAGGCTGAAGGTACTTTGATACAGGATTGAATATTAAAAAGAGTTTGTATAAAGTGCTTTAAAAGGGCAACAAATATATGTTGGCCTTTTTTTATATTTTACTTGTATTATATACCGGACATGGTGTATAATTTTTGAGTTTAAAGGAGAATTGACGTGATTAGAGAAAATTTAAGAAATATGGCTATTATAGCCCATGTTGACCATGGGAAGACAACTCTTGTAGATGAAATGCTGAAACAAGGTGGTATGATAAGGGAAAATCAAGTAGTCCAGGAAAGAGTTATGGACTCTAACGACTTAGAACGCGAAAGAGGAATAACGATACTTGCCAAGAATACGGCTACTGTTTATAACGGTATAAAAATAAATATAGTGGATACTCCCGGACACGCAGATTTCGGCGGCGAAGTAGAGCGTGTTTTAAAGATGGTAAATGGAGTTTTGCTTTTAGTAGATGCTTTTGAAGGCCCGATGCCGCAGACCAGATTTGTGCTTCAAAAGGCCCTTGAATTAAACCACAGGGTAATTGTTGTCATAAATAAGATGGACAGACCAGACGCCCGTCCCGAAGATATAGAAAATGAGGTTTTAGAGCTGCTTTTAGAGCTGGATGCATCTGAAGAACAATTAGACAGCCCGATAATCTACTGTTCCGGAAGAAACGGTACGGCATCCTTAAAACCTGATGAAGAAGGCATGAACCTAGTCCCGTTGTTTGAAACGATAGTTAATTACATACCAGCGCCGGATGTCGATATTGAGGCGCCGCTACAAATACTTGTATCGTCTATAGACCACAGTGATTATGTAGGCAGGATAGCGGTTGGCAGGATAGAACGCGGAACGATAAAGCAAGGGCAGGAAGTAGTGCTCTGCGATTATCACAAGGATGATTTAAACCAGCGCTCAAAAGTTACTGCGATATACCAGTTTGACGGGCTTAAAAAAGTCCCGGCAGAACAGGCGATCGCCGGAGATATAATAGCTTTTTCTGGTGTTGAAAATGTAGATATAGGCAACACGGTCTGCGACCCCTCCATGGTTGAGCCGATACCATTTGTGAAAATATCGAAACCGACCGTAGAGATGACATTTTCTGTAAACGACAGCCCATTTGCAGGCAGAGAAGGTAAATTCGTTACGTCCAGGCACTTAAGGGACAGGCTTTTAAAGGAACTGCATAAAGACGTTTCGCTAAAAGTGGAGGAAACGCAAAGCCCGGATTCTTTCAGGGTTTTAGGCCGCGGAGAAATGCACCTTTCTATTCTTATAGAAACTATGCGAAGAGAGGGATATGAGTTTCAGGTAAGCACGCCAAAAGCGGTTAATAAAACTATAAACGGTAAACTTTGTGAACCTATGGAAAACCTGATAATAGATGTCCCTTCCGAACACGTTGGAAACGTTATGGAGAAACTGGGAACTCGAAAAGCAGAACTTGTACAGATGACAAGGCAAGAAGAACGCATGAGGCTTGAATTTATTATCCCGGCAAGAGGCTTGTTTGGATATAGAAGCGAATTTTTGACAGATACAAAAGGCGAAGGCATCATGAATATGATATTTAACGGTTATGAGCCGTTTAAAGGCGAGATCCCAAAGAGAAATTATGGTTCGTTAATTGCATTTGAAACAGGGAAGCGGTTCCTTATGGGCTTTTTAATGCACAGGACAGGGGGATACTTTTTATAGGCGCAGGGGTACAGGTTTACGGCGGTATGGTCGTTGGATATTCGCCCAAAAGTGAAGACCTAGTTGTTAATGTTTGCAAGAAAAAGCACGTGACTAATATGCGTGCATCAGGTAGCGATGAGGCACTTAGGCTGACTACGCCTAAGCAGCTAAGCTTAGAAGAGACACTTGAGTTTATTCAGGATGACGAACTGGTAGAGGTTACTCCAAAATCTATTCGTATAAGGAAAAAGATACTGGACCATTCGCTAAGGATGCGTGCAAATATAAAAAAATAACGATAATTAAAAATAAAGTTTAAAAAAGGCCTAAATACTTTTATTAAAAGTGTTTAGGTTTTTTTATTTAAGAATTTCAGATAATACTTTTTTGAGAAAAGGAAATAATAAAAAGTGTTAGAGGTGATGTTATGAGAAAAGTTATTTTAATAACGCTTTTATTAACGGTTATAGCGCTCATTTGTATAACTATTTTCGGAGGAATTTTTTCGGGAGATTCTTATACTAATTACCTGTTGGTGTAAGGCGAAAACATGTATGAAATCATCTATATTGCACTTAACAAAGAGGCAAGGGTAAAGTCAAATAAAATTAATATTTTTGAAGTCTGCGATATCTATGCAGCAACGGACAAGAAAAGCGCTCTTAATAAAATCACTTTTCCGGTAGACGAAGATGTATGCATTGTTTCTGCGATAGACGTCATTGAAAAGATATCGAACGTATTTCCAAATGTGCTTATACAAAATACCGGCTCGACTACGGACTGCGTAATAAAAAGCAAGTTAAAAGAAATAGTTTCATTGTGGCTTTAAAGGTGTTTTTGTTAAGTGTAATCATGTTATTCGGTGCAGCTATAGGGATAATAAGCTTTAACGAAGATGTAAATATGAAGGATACGCACGATAAGATATACACTTTTTTCACAGGCGAAAAAAGCAGCGATACTGTGTTATTAAGCGTGCCATATGCTATCGGGATTGCCGGTGGATTTTTGGCAGTGCTTAAGATAACAAAATCTAAGAAAGGCAAGTATCCTGGTTTGCTTGAACTCAATAACATGCAGGTTAAAGATGATATAGATAAGTATAACGTTGATAAGAAAGAGTAGATAAGATGGGGACTTTTTTGTCAATTTTAGCTGTGTTTGCCGGCGGAGTGATAGTTGGGAGCTCTCTTGCGGCTTTTTATCTTGCACTGAATATATTTTTGATATTAAGCCCTGAGATAAAAGGATCGTACAAATTTTATGCAGCGGCTTCAGTGCTAGGCACAATACTTGCATCTATTATATATTTTTCTGACATGAGTTTAAATTTATCACCTTTGTTAGCTATAATACCCGGGCTTGCGTTTGGTGCATTTACGGGGATATTGATAGCCTGCATAACTGAAATGTTAAACGTTATTCGGTTACTAGACGAATCTGAGATGGGAAAACTGGGAGTAGTGATTATTATAATTTCCGTAATGGCGGGAAAACTTGCAGGATCGCTTGTATTCTGGATAGGAAATTTATTTAGATAGGAGGAACCATGGATTATCAAAAGATACCGATAGATGATTTGACTCAGCAAAACAGTATGGTTGAGAAAGAAGAACCTGTTAAATTTGCGAAAGAAAATAAAGATATAAAAGAATAAGAGGAAAGACATAATGGATATTACAAAAAAAATAGACGAAAAAGAGTACGACCAATATGTAAAAGAAAAACAGCCTAAAAGCAAGCTGATTTCAGAATGCGCAAGAGCTTTTTGGGTTGGAGGGCTTATCTGCACTATTGGGCAGCTTATCAGCAATTTTGCTAAGGATATAATTAACTTAAGCAAAGACACTGCTTCTGCCTTTACTGCAGTAGTTCTTATTTTTTTAGGGGCACTTTTTACCGGCCTAGGCATCTACGATGTTATAGGTAAATATGCAGGAGCCGGTTCAATTGTACCTATTACAGGTTTTGCCAATTCGATAGTTTCACCTGCACTTGAGTTTAAAAGGGAAGGTTTTGTCTTAGGTGTTGGCGCCAAGATGTTCAATATAGCGGGGCCGGTGCTGGTATATGGGATATCCGCATCTGTGTTTGCCGGGATAATGTACCTTATATTCGGAGGTGCATAAATGGGAAGGATTGGAGAAAGAACGCTCACATTTAAAAAAGCTCCCTATATACGTGGCAATGGTGGTGTTGCCGGAAAAGATGAAAAGGAAGGGCCTATAGGAGCATATTTTAATACATATTTTAACGATGATCTGTGGGGCGAAAAGAGCTGGGAACTAACAGAAAGAAAGATGTTCATAAGGGCAGTTGAAAATGCAGTTACATCCGCAGGGCTTACTTTAGATGACATACAGATATTATTTGGAGGGGATTTATTAAACCAGATAATATCTGCAGGGTTTGCGGCAAGGACACTGAGGGCACCGTTTATAGGCTTGTATGGAGCCTGTTCTACAATGTCGGAATCGCTTTTAGTAGGTGCAATGGCGGTAGACGGCGGATATGCTGATAACGTTGTATGCGCAACCAGCAGCCACTTTGCAACTGCGGAAAGGCAGTTTAGGTATCCGCTGGAATTAGGTACGCCCAAAACGCCTACATCACAGCATACGGCAACTGCGGCAGGGGCAACAGTCCTATCAAGCACTGGACAGGCAGATGACGCGAGAATAACATGCGCGACTCCGGGGAGGGTCATAGATTTAAAAATCTCAGATGCAAATAACATGGGCGCAGCAATGGCACCTGCGGCAGTAGAAACACTGGTTACACACTTGGAGGATACTAAAAGGGCTCCAAATTACTATGATCTTATAATTACAGGCGACTTAGGAACATTTGGAAGCAAATTATTGGTTGAATACACTGCAAAGGAAAATGTAGATGTAAAAGCCGTCTATACAGATTGCGGAGTAGAGCTATATAAAGGAGTTAAAGACATGTATTGCGGAGGAAGCGGCTGCGGCTGCAGCGCTCTTATGTTTAATTGCTATTATTTAAAGAAATTTAAAGATAAGAAGATAAACAGGATACTTTTAATTGCAACAGGTGCCTTGCATTCACCGACGACGAGCATGCAAGGGGAAAGCATACCTTGTATTGCACATGCTGTGGCTATTGAAAGAGGTGAAATCATATGGAATATTTAAAGGCATTTTTAGTTGGCGGTATTATATGTGTTATAGGACAGATAATACTGTCTAAAACAAATATAAGCCCTGCCCGTATTTTGGTGATTTTCGTTACTGCAGGAGTCTTGCTTACACTTATCGGAATATACGAGCCTTTGGTAGACTGGGGTGGTGCAGGAGCAACTGTGCCGCTTACAGGGTTTGGATATTCTCTTGCTAAAGGAGTTAGAGAGGCCGTATCAAATGATGGGATAATCGGGATTTTTACGGGCGGAGTCACTGCTACTGCGGGCGGTATAACTGCTGCAATATTATTTGGATATTTAGTTGCCGTGATATTTAAACCTAAGACAAAAAAATAAATGCTAGTTAAAGAATATTTATTTAATTAATATTTCTGCTGTACCAATTAATTGGTACAGCAGATTTTTTGTGTTATAATATAAAAAAAATCACAGAGGAGATAGGCAAAATGGATTCTTTCTTGTCTGGTATCGGTTTTGTAGGTACAGATGTTGTAGTTGTGTTAGTCAGGGTTGTGCTGGCCGCATTTTGCGGAGGCATGTTAGGAATAGAGAGGACAAGGAAACGGCGCGCAGCAGGAGTTAGGACTTATATGCTAATAAGTGTAGGTGCTGCAGTAGTCATGATAACCGGAGAATACCTGACAAATACGTATAATTTATCAGATCCGGCAAGGCTTGGGGCACAGGTGATAAGCGGCATTGGTTTCATTGGTGCCGGCACGATAATAATGACAGGTTATCACGAAGTAAAAGGCATTACCACGGCTGCAGGGCTATGGGCTTCGGCTTGTATCGGGCTTGCTATTGGCGCAGGATTTTATTTGATAGCAATTATTGCAACCGGCTTGCTTTTAGTGATTATGATATTTGGCGGAAAATTGCAGTTTAGATATATGCTGCGTTCAAAACGATTAAGAATATTTGTGTTGTTTGAAAATTTAGAATATCTACCGGACTTTTTAATTGAGGCACGTAAAAATGGTATTATAATACACGATTGCGAGCATCTTAATAAATCTAGCGATGTAAATATAGGGAGTATGTTTTCCGTTGAACTTACAAAAAATATAACTCATAAACAGGTAATCGAGCTGCTTGGTAAAACAAATGGAGTTAAATACATCGAGGAGCTGAATTAAACATAACATGATATTGTTTACAAAATAAGACAAGTAGTGTATTATATACGTATTCTCAAAATCTCGTGAGGGAGTAATTGGCATACCGTATAAGGTATGTGTCAAGTCAACATACTGGCTTTTTAGCCTGGCTTGCCTTAAATAATGAGACTCATGTATAGTTGTTTTTATTAAGCTATACTTGAGCCTTTTTTAATATTTAAAACAAGGGAGAAAATATGGAAACTTTTATTATAGTAGCGCTGTTTATTTTAGGCGTTGCCTTAACTATCAAAGGCGGTGACTATTTTATAGATGCCGCAAGCTGGATATCAGAGGCACTAAATATACCTAAGTTTATTGTAGGGGCTACTATAGTAAGTGTGGCCACCACTTTGCCGGAACTGATAGTATCGGTTCTAGCCGCAACGGAAGGTAAAGTTGATATGGCTGTTGGAAATGCAGTCGGGTCCGTTACTGTTAATGTAGGGCTTGTAATGGGCATTTCGATATTGTGCATGCCGATCGCCATTAAACGTTCTAAATTTGCATTTAAAGGGATTTTGATGATACTATCCTGCGCCTTGCTGTTTTTGTTTTCATATAACGGACAGCTTGGTATAATGCCCAGCGTTTTGCTCCTTGCGATGTTTTGCGTATTTGTAATTGAAAACATAAAAGACTCCAAACGCTCTATGCTTTTGAATATAGAAAAAAAGAAAAAATTTGAGAACAAAGAAGCTTTTGTAAATATATTAAAATTTATATTTGGAGTTTTAGGGATAGTTATAGGTGCGAGGCTTCTAGTAGACAACGGAAGTGAAATAGCACGGCTTTTAAACGTGCCTGAAAGCATAATAGGCGCAACTGTAATAGCAATAGGAACATCTCTCCCGGAGCTTGTGACCACTATTGCAGCCCTTGCTAAAAAGCATGCAACGTTATCGATCGGAAACATAGTTGGGGCCAATATTATTGATTTAACGGTAATACTGCCGGTATGCACACTGATTTCCGGCAAAGCCCTGCCCATTTCTAATCAGGCGGCATCACTTGATCTGCCTGTATGTTTAGGCGTAATACTGATTGCAACACTGCCGACACTTATGACACAAAAGTTTAAGCGCTATCAGGGTGTTTTAATAATATTTGCATATCTTATATATCTTACAGTTCTTTGTGCCTGATATTTTTATGGGAAATAAGATTTAACAGTTGAATTTAATAAGTTGGTAAGGCTGGTTATTTCAGCTTCTGTTGCAGTGCTCGATGACAGAAGCGTGTTTAACTGGTTTATGATTCCCATTATTTCATCGTATTGTTCAACCGTATGTGGATTTGCGTTAAGCTTGTTATTTGCATTGGTAATAGCAGACCGTGCCGCAGTTTTTGCCGTTTTCAAAGACGTTGCGGCTGTGTGCACATCGCAGAACAGGCTTGAGTAAAGGCTGTTATCATAAGTAAACTGGCTTATGTCAAACGTATCCGAATAAACGCTGTCGGGCAGGACTATGCTTCCGTTGGTGCCGGGCCAAAGCGATAATGCCGAAGTAGAGTCAGCAAAAACTAGCGCTTTTTTAACCAGCTTTTCATCAGGGCAAAATGGTGTAGCTATCAGCCCGGAATCCGTACAGAAATTAAATTCATAATGCCAGTCGCACTCTTCCGTAGGAACTGAATCTTTATCGAATATATCTGTAACTGGCGTTCTTCCAAGTATATCTTCATAGCACGCATCGGTAGCTAATTTCCCGGAAACAGAACACACAGTAGCTGTCACAATCTGATCTGAAACTTCTGAAAAATCTATAATTTCTTTATTCGTGAGGCCCTCATGTAATTTAGACATAAAAGATTGCCAAAGCGGGGCAGCTGTAGAACTGGCTGAGATCCTGCTGGAAAGCGGCTCATAATCGTCGTGGCCTATATATACAGAGGCGGAATAATAAGGCGTATATCCGGAGAAGGATACGCCGCGGTTATCTTGATTAGTACCGGTTTTACCGGCAACAGTCATGCCGGCGATTTTGGCTCTTGTTCCGGTACCTTCACTGACTGCATCTTCCAGCATATCAGTTAGCAGATATGCGGTGGTCTTCTTAAACACTTGGCGCGTAACACGTATGGAATCCGCATCTAAAATTACATTTCCGTCCCTGTCTACCACTTTTGTGAAAGTGAGCGGCTGCATATATAATCCGCCGTTTGCGATACAGCCGTAAGCAACGGCCATTTCAAGTGTCGTAATGCCCGAAGTTCCAAGGGCAAGCCCTGGCCCGTCTGAAATTATATTATCCGGATCTACTCCTAAACTTTCAAGGTAATTAGTTGAGGTGTTTATGCCTACGTCCTCCATCAGTATACGAGCAGTAGCCGCGTTTAGAGAGTGTACAATGGCCGTCCTGAAAGTAACGGGACCATATGTGCTTTTATTTGTGGCAGGATATCCTGTAGCAGTATTCCATCCGGGGATTGCAACAGGTACATTTGCAACTATAGAAGCAGGGGAATATCCTATATCTATGGCAGGGCCGTATACGGATATAGGCTTGATGGCGGACCCGACGGGCATGTTAGACTGGTATGCGCGATTGAGTGCCTTTAGATATGTAGGCTCATCACGCCCTCCAATTATAGCCTTTATTTCGCCTGTATGATAGTCAAAAACTACGGCAGAAGATTGAGGCTGAACAGTCTCTATAGTGGTACCGGAAGAGTCTGTTTCTAATTTGACTGAATTCTCTGAATCTGCCATTGCAGGATAATTATAGGTTGAAAGAGTTTCCTGAACAGTATCCTGCATTTCAGTATCTAGAGTGGTATATATTTTATATCCGCCCGTTCTAAGTTCAGTTTCTATCTTTGAACGGTTAGCTTCGGTATCTTCTAAATTTTGAGCGATGAGCATATTGTCTATAACGTCGTTTATCATGTAATCGATGAAATAAGCGTATGGGTAAACAGAGCTGGTGTTATAGGTGGATTCTTCAACAACGTTTAATTCATCTCTAAGTGCTGCCTCATACTCTTCTTTTGTTATGTAGTTGGCAGTATACATATTCTTAAGAACGGTGTCTATGCGTTCGTTTAAAGCAGTTGGATCTTGGGTTACATAATAAACCCGGCGGGGGTTATACTTTGTCGGAGCCTGTGCCATAGCTGCAAGACAAGCCATCTCCCTTAATGAGAGTTCATCTAAATCTTTGCCGAAATAATCTGTCGCGGCGGCTTTTATGCCATATATTGTACCACCTAAAGGAATGGTATTTAAGTAAGCTTCTAGAATTTGGTCTTTAGAGTATACTGATTCAAGCTGTATAGCTAAATACGCCTCCTGAATCTTTCTTTTATAGGTCTGTTCAGAAGATAAAATGCTGTTTTTTATTAATTGCTGGGTAATTGTGCTCCCGCCTTGAGTGCTGGAGCTTGTAAAGTTATTTACAAATGAACCCAGTATTCTTTTTACATCGATCCCGGAATGATATTCGAATCTGATATCTTCAATCGCGATGTAGGCTTCCTGAAGTTTTTCAGGTATCTCTGAAAGAGAAGCCCAATCCCTGTTTTCAAGGCCCGAAAATGTCGTGACTAAAGTGCCGCCCTGATCATAAATATATGAGTTGACAGCTTGGTCTTGTATATCTGCTACGTCTAGCGTAGGGGTTGTCTCCATGTATCCCTTAGCAAGGCCGAGCACACTTCCAAAAGCACAAAAGCCCGTTATTATTAAGAGGACAAAAAGTATCCTTATAGTATTTATAGTTACGCTAAGCGCAAAGTTTTTTTCCTTTTCAGGAGGGGTAAAGTAAACTTCGTATCTGCTTATAATAGACTTAAAAAAGCCTCTGGATTTACGGGCAGCTTTTTTAAAATTATTGCCTCCGCCGGAAAATACCGAGGTTTCATTCAAATCAGTATCGGTGTCTATATTATTAGTGCCTTCAGGCGGATTTTTCTTGGATTTAAAAAGCCTTGAAAAAAGCTCTTTAAGACTATCCGATATATTAAAAAACGTTATTTTAAGACCCATTATAGCTCCTGATTTCATAAAATACAGTCCCATTATATCACAAAAAAATTTTTTTTATATTTTTTATTAGTAAGACGCAAAAAATTTACATATTGTTTTATCGGGAGGAGAAAATTATGCCGTTTAATTTTCGCATTAGGATAAACAAAAAAATAATAATAACCTTGATCTTGATTTCCGTAATAGTGCTTTTATATATTATAGACGCCTCGGTTAAACCCGGCATATTTGCATTGACGGAGACAAAGCTTAAGAGCCTGGCCGTTAACGCGATGAACGAATCCATTAAAGATATAACGAAAGATTTAGAGTATTCGGATTTTATAAATATAGAAAAAGACAATGAAGGACAGATAAATCTTATACTTGCAAATTCAGTTAAAATGAATGAAGTTTCTTCCAGCATAGCTCTTGATACACAGCAGCGTATTGAGGAGCTTGGTACCCAGGGGATTGACTTGCCTATAGGAAGTATTTTAGGAGGGTCTTTCTTTTCCGGAAGAGGGCCTAATATAAATATAAAATTTGAACCTATAGGAGTGGCAACCTCTAAATTTTATTCGGAT
This sequence comes from Eubacteriales bacterium, assembly GCA_041390245.1. Taxonomy (NCBI): domain Bacteria; kingdom Bacillati; phylum Bacillota; class Clostridia; order Eubacteriales; species Eubacteriales bacterium. The sequence continues at coordinate 37,791 of JAWKQI010000001.1, read as the reverse complement.
TTTGAATCTGCTGGTATCAACCAGACGAGGCATTGTATCTATATAGACGTAGAGACGACTTTTAAAATAATAGTTGGCAACAGCAGCCAGGAAGTCAGTACTAAAAGCGAGATGCTGATTTTAGAAACTATTATAGTAGGTAAAGTACCGGAAACGTATTTACAGGCTGATCGCGATGAGCTTATGAACTTGATCCCGCAGTAAAATATATATGCGGATTGCTAAGGATTGCCTACTATGATATAATTTTTAAAGATTTTAATTAAGAGGTGGATTTTATGTCCGGACATTCAAAGTGGGCAAATATTAAACGCAGAAAAGAAGGCGTAGACGCTAAGCGCGGAAAGATATTTACTAAAATAGGCAGGGAAATAGCAGTTGCAGTTAAAGAAGGCGGAAGCAACCCGGATGCCAATTCGAAGTTAAAAGATGTTATTGCAAAAGCCAAAGCCAATAACATGCCAAACGATACGATAGCACGCTCAATAAGCAAAGCTGCCGGAGAATTAGGCAAAATTAATTACGAAGATGTAATATACGAAGGATACGGAGTAAGCGGAGTTGCAGTTATAGTGGAGGTTTTAACCGATAACAGGAACAGGACGGCAAGCGATGTAAGGCATATATTTGATAAATGCGGCGGTTCGCTTGGGGCAACAGGCTGCGTTTCGTGGATGTTTGAAAAAAAAGGCATCATGCTTGTTGAAAAAGATCCTTCTGTTGATGAAGAAAGCCTCATGATGACGGCACTAGACGCAGGCATTAACGATTTTGACGGAGACGATGATTTTTACGAGCTGACTGTCAGCCCGGAAGATTTTTCTAAAGTGCGGCAAACACTTGAGGAAAATGGCGTTAGCTTTTATTCGGCAGAAGTTACTTTAGTGCCGAATAACACGATATCGATTGACGAAGAATCAGCTGATAAAATACAGAATATGCTTGATATGTTTGAAGATAACGATGATGTGCAAAATGTGTATCATAACGCAGAAGGGCTGATTTAAGAATAGCAAAAAAACATTTGGCAAAAATAATCCCAAAGAGAAATCGGAGGGATTTTTTATGTCCTTATTTAATAAGACAAAAACTAAATGGAAAGTGCTTTTTTTTGTTGTATTTGGTGCTTTTTGCATCGGCATACTGCTTTCTACGTCTAGCTCATCTGATAAAAACAATGCTTCTGATGATGATTCGCTTTCGGTAGGAGTTAACTCTGTTCGTATTTCAGAAAATTGTGTCTGTCAATATGAGTATTATTATACTGCATGCGGGCATAGCATATATGATTCAAAAGACGTAGACAAAAGCTGGGTAGGGCTTACAGAATCTGAATTAAACGAAGTCTTAGGCGAGGGAGAAATAGAGAGTTTTTCTTCCAGCCTTGTAAAAATAAAGTATACGTTCAGGTGCTACTGCGAAAACCATTATATTTTAAAAGAAGAAGACGGAGAGCTATGTGTGTATAATACACAAAGCGGCAGTGATGAGCAGGTGTTGTTAATGGCATTCAAACCGATCGACAGGGAGCTGACCGTTGAAGAAAAAGAGGCGCTTAAAGAAGGAAAGGTCTTTAACAGCATTGAGGATATCATTTCTTATATAGATGCAAACGAAGATAATTTACAAATTGAAGGGGAAGAAAATGATACCGGTGATTGATAATCAAAACCAAAACATTTATAATGTATAAAAAGAAGTCCAAGCCGGGGGTTTATTATGGATTTTATACGTGAAATGGCTTTTAATGCAAAAACAGCTTCTAGAAAGCTTTCAGTATTTGGCGAAAAGCAGAAAAACAATATATTGTTTGCGATGGCCGATGCACTTCAAAAAGAAAAAGAATACATACTTAAAGAAAATGAAGTAGATATAAAAAGGGCTAAAGAAAAGGGCATAAGCAAAGCTATGACAGACAGGCTGCTGCTAACCGGAGCCCGTATAGACGATATGGCGGCCGGCCTCAGGAAGCTCGCTCAGTTAAGCGACCCTGTCGGCGAAGTTACAAGGATGTGGAAGAGGCCAAACGGTTTAACCATCGGCCGGGTACGCGTGCCACTGGGAGTTATCGGGATAATATACGAGGCGAGGCCAAACGTTACGTCTGATGCCATAGGCCTTTGTGTTAAAACGGGTAATGCGGTGATTTTAAGAGGAGGATCTGAAGCCATATCTTCTAATTGTGCGGTTTCAGACGTTATGATCAAAGCGGCAGAGGCTGCAGGGCTTCCTAAAGGTGCTGTTTGCCTGATAAAAGATACGTCAAGAGAATGTGCGACATATATGATGAAGTTAAACGGGCTGATAGACGTACTTATTCCACGCGGAGGGGCAGGGCTTATTAAGTCCGTTGTTAAAAACGCCACTGTACCTGTCATAGAGACGGGCACAGGAAACTGCCACGCCTTCGTAGATGAGTTTGCGGATTTTAAAATGGCATCCGATATAGTTGTAAACGGGAAAGTAAGCCGCCCATCGGTTTGCAATGCCCTTGAATCGCTTTTAGTACATATAAATATAGCAAGTGAATTTTTACCAATAGTAATAAAAGCTCTTAAAGATAACGGCGTAGAAGTGCGGGGCTGCGAAGTCACAAGGTCTATCGTGGGGGATATAAAAGCAGCTACAGAAGAAGATTATTATACTGAGTACCTAGATTATATAATTTCCGTTAAAGTAGTTAACAGCATTGAAGAAGCTATCGATCATATTAACGAACACGGCACTATGCATTCCGAATGCATAATAACTAAGGATTTTGCAAATGCCAGAAAGTTTCAAAATGAGGTCGATGCGGCTGCAGTCTATGTAAATGCATCTACAAGGTTTACAGATGGTGAGGAATTGGTTTTGGCGCGGAAATAGGCATAAGTACACAAAAGCTTCATGCCAGAGGGCCAATGGGATTAAATGAACTAACTACTTATAAATATATAATTGACGGAGACGGCCAAATAAGATAGTTTACTTTAACAAAGTTTCTTTTTAAAATTTTTAGAATCGGGGAAGTCTTAATAAATGTATAAAAAAATAATATCTTTTTTATTATGTTTGGCATTTGCCTTTTTTTTGACGTCTTGTTCAGATGACGAAAATTTGGTGGTAGCGAAAGTCAACGGTGAATCTATATATTATAGTGAATACCAAAAGAGCCTGTCAGATTATTTGTATAATAATTATGGCATGATAGAATCCAGGATGGATGATTCTTTTGGCGAAGAAAATTCAAATAAGATACGTGAAATGATAGTTGATGAACTCATTAGCCAAAAGCTACTTAAAAAGCAGGCTAAGGAATTAGGGCTTACTAAATTTACATCTGAACAAAAAAGCACTATAGAGAAAAACAGAGAAGATTTTTTAGCCGATTTAAAAGAACAATGTGAATCGGAAGTTCAGAAGAGCAATGAGAAAAAAGACATAACGATGTCTAAAGAAGAATTTGATGAGGCTGTTTTAGAAAAATATAACAAGTATGTAGAAAATAAAGGCTATACTCAGGAGTATTTATATAATTACTACTGGGACGAGCTTACTTTAAGCGTGCTTAGGGAATATGTTTTCGATGGGCTTACGGTAACGGATACTGAGGTTGAAGATTACTATAACGAAGAGCTGGCTAACCAGCAGAGCATTGCGCAGGAAAGCAACATTACTGCACTCGATAATTATTTTTCCAATGCTTATGATATAAACCTTTATATTCCGGAAGGGATAAACCGGGTAAAGCATGTATATATCGCATTGCCGGATGATATTTTAAGCCAGACGACGACTTCCAGCACAGATGAAACAAAAGCTTTGCTAGCAGAAGAGCTTGCTAAAATAAAGCCGGAAGCGCAGGAAGTGTTAAACCTTTTAAAACAAGGCAAGGATTTTGACGAAGTTATTGATGAATACGGTGATGATGAAGATATGCTTGATGAAGATGTTAAGGAAAACGGCTATGAAATATCTCTCGTTTCTTCAGATAAGCCAACTGAGCTTCAAATAGCAGCAAATAAACTTAAAAATCCAGGCGATATATCCGAGTTGATTGAAACCAAGTACGGTTATTATATACTTAAGCTGGTGAGAAAGACATCTGCCGGCCCAGTTGATTTTAAAACAGTTAAAGACGATATTAAGACTTTAATAGAAAACAGCAAAAAAGCTGAACTTTGGGATAACAATTTAGAAGAATTAAAAAGCAAAGCTGAAATTGAAAAATTTACAGATAATTATATACCACCTACAACAGAAGAACTTATGCAATAGCATAAAAAACTGACTCTTGCCTAACAGTCGTTTTGCTTTGTTATGTGTTAACGTTTTTTAATAAATCATATAATAAAGCAAAAAGGTTTGAGTGATATATAAATGACTAGATATTCAAAGTTAAGGCAAAAAGAAGTTGTAAACTGTATAGACGGTAAGCGCCTTGGTTTTATATGTGATCTTTTGATTGACCAGTGCGATGGGAAAATATGTGCCATAGTTGTCCCAGGACCGTGTAAATTCAGTTTTTTTTCAAGAGGGGACAGGGATTATGTCATACCATATAAAAATATACGGAAAATTGGAGAAGATGTTATACTCGTAGAGCTTGACATTAACTGCATACCGCATTATTCTGAATAGTATAGACAATCAATTCAAATTGGGGTAATTTTATGAAGTGCATGTATTGTGGATGTACAGAGAGCAAAGTTATAGATTCAAGGCCCACAGATGAAGATGCAGCTATCAGAAGAAGAAGGGAATGTTTAAACTGCGGAAAGAGGTTTACTACCTACGAGAAGATAGATAATGTTCCTTTGCTTGTTGTGAAAAAAGACGGAAGCCGTGAAACATTTGATACTAACAAGATCAAAAAAGGCATTATACGTGCATGCGAAAAACGCCCCGTATCCGTTAAAGAAATAGACGACCGTGTCGAGGCAATCGAAAAGAAAATATTCAACTCTCTAAAACAAGAAATACCCTCATCTGAAATAGGTGAAATGGTTATGCAGGAATTAAAAGATTTAGACGAAGTTGCATATGTCCGTTTTGCATCTGTTTATCGCCAATTCAAAGATTTACATACATTCTTAGAAGAACTAAATAAACTTTTAGCGGAGAGGTAAATGGAACATCATGGCATTATTAATGGCTTTGAATCTGCTGACTTAAATGGAGTAAAGATTTTTCAAAGCACACTTTTTAAACAAACAGGTTTGGTAAAGCATGTCTTTACGGGCCGAAAAGGCGGAGTCAGTTCTGGGAGTTTTGATTCGCTTAATTTTAGTTTCAAACGTGAAAACAATCATGATAATGTTTTAAGCAATTATAACATCTTGGCAGATTTACTCGATCTTGACACACAGTCTTTCGTTTTGGTAAACGGAGATCATACTTCAAGGGTAGTTTATGTGGATGAAGACGTTAAAGGCATGGGCATATCCCGCGAAAATTTGATGAGCGTTTCAGATGGAATGACTACGGATAAACAGGATTTAGTTTTAACTTCCACACATGCAGACTGTGTACCCGTTTATTTTTTAGACCCGACAAAACCTGCGATATCGATAACGCATGCCGGCTGGAGAGGGACTTATGCGCATATAGTCTTAAAGACCATAGACATGATGCAGGAAAAGTATGCTTCAAACCCAGAGGATATTTTAGTGGCCGTTGGGCCCTGTATAGGCAAATGCTGCTTTAAAGTAGGGGCAGACGTAGCCGATATGTTTAAAAATGAATTCGGGGAAGATGTGATTTCATTAAAAGAAGGCAATAAATACGTAGATTTGATATCTTGTATCGTAGATGATTTAATAGATTTTGGTATTTTAGAAGAGCATATAAATGTCGCAAATATGTGTACATGCTGTAAAGAAGAGGACTTTTTCTCGCACAGGAGAGATAACGGCATTACAGGCACAATGCTTGCGGCGATATCGTTAGTATAAATTTTTAAAATAGTAATAAAATATACTTGACAAAAACAGTCTGAATTGATAACATTAAATCAATTCAGACTGTTTTAGCATGAATTGGAGGGAAATAGATTGATTATATCTACAAAAGGTAGATATGGGTTAAGAGCTGTTTTTGAAGTGGCTATCAACCAAACTGAAAAACCTGTAAGTTTAAAAACTATAGCCGATAAACAGGAACTAAGCGTTTTATACTTAGAAAAGCTATTTTCGAAACTCAAAAATAAAAAGATTATAAAGAGCGTAAGGGGCGCACAGGGCGGCTATCTTCTAAATAAAAGCCCGGATAAAATCTCTGTCGGAGAAGTAATCCGTGCACTTGAAGGGCCTCTTACCCCTGCAAATTGCGTTGTTGGCACAAAAGAATGTTTAAATATTGAAAGCTGTGTCATGCATAGCGTATGGCAGAAGATTTACGATGGGATAAACGATATAGCAGATTCTATAACTCTTCAAGATATGTTAGACGAATGGAACAATAAGAATAAAACGACAGTTAAATGTTAGGGAGAAAAAAATGAAAAGGCATATTTATTTAGATAATGCAGCAACGACAAAAGTCAGAAAAGAAGTTATAGACGCTATGATACCTTATTTTAGCGACATATATGGAAATGCATCTAGTCAGCATCAGTTTGGAAGAAAAGCTAAAGATGCGCTCGAAGTGGCAAGGGCCAGTATCGCAGGGAAAATAAACGCCGACCCAAAGGAGATATTCTTTACTTCCGGCGGCTCTGAAAGCGACAACTGGGCCATAAAAGGCGCAGCTAAGGCTCTTAAAAATAAAGGCAAGCACCTAATAACTACATCTGTTGAGCATCATGCGGTTTTAGACAGTTTTAAATCCCTTGAAAAGCAGGGGTTTGAAGTTACATATTTGCCGGTTGACTGCGACGGGCAGGTAAGCGTTACAGACGTTTCAAATGCGATAAGAAAAGATACGGTATTGATAAGCATCATGACTGCGAACAATGAGATAGGAACAATTATGCCGATTGCAGAAATAGGTAAACTCGCAAAAGAAAAAGGCATACTTTTCCATACAGACGCAGTACAGGCTATGGGCGTGCTTGATATTGATGTCAATGCAATGGATATAGACATGCTCTCTGCTTCGGCTCATAAATTTCACGGGCCTAAGGGTGTGGGCTTTTTATACATACGCCGCGGCGTTAAATTGGTTAAATTGATAGACGGAGGAGCGCAGGAGAGGAACCGCAGAGCAGGGACTGAAAACATACCGGGAATAGTGGGCATGGCAAAAGCCTTAGAGCTTATGATAGAAGAGCGGGAGTTTCAAAACAAAAGGCTTGCTTCTATGAGGGACAGGATGATAAAAGGGCTGCTTGAAATACCAGACAGTAAATTAAACGGGCATATTACAAACAGGCTGCCGGGTAATGTAAATGTTTCATTTGACGGAATTGAGGGAGAAGCGCTTTTAGTCTCGCTGGATATGCAAGGAATTGCAGCCTCTTCAGGTTCTGCCTGTATGTCCGGGTTATTTGAACCGTCTTATGTACTTATGGCTTTAGGCAGCGGAGAAGAAAGTTCAAGAAGTTCTATTAGATATACAATTGGAAGCGATAATACAGATGATGAGATAGACTATGCAGTTAAACTGACTAAAGAAACAGTTGAAAAGCTAAGGACTATATCACCATTTTATAAAAAATAGTTTTAAAAAGGAGAAAAAATATGTATTCAGAAACAGTAATGGAGCATTTTAAAAACCCAAGGAACGTTGGAGAAATTAAAGATGCAGATGCTGTAAGCGAAGTAGGGAGCAAACAGTGTGGGGATACAATGGTAATATACCTAAAAGTTGAGAACGATATAATAAAAGACATAAAATTCAAGACCTACGGATGCTGCGCTGCTATTGCATCTTCAAGCATAGCGACTGAAATGGTAAAAGGCAAATCATTAGATGAGGCCGAAAAACTGACTAAAGCTATGATAATAGAAAAATTAGGTGGCCTGCCGGAACCGAAGATACATTGTTCGCTTCTTGCAGAAGACGCGATCCACGCCGCTATAAAGGAATACCGCGAAAAACATAAAAACGTTTAATAAATAAATTTATTTAAAATAATTTTTATTTTTCTGCACAAAATATTACCGTTAATAAATAATGGAAGGAGAGTGCAGTTTTGAGAAGTGGTATAATGATAGGAATGGCGGCAGGGATTATGATAGGTTCTGTCGTAGCGGCAGTTACGCTACCATATTTTCAGCCGGAAATAAACAAAATTGTAAGCAGAGGCAAACAAGCAATTACCAATAAGATGGATGAGCTTACGAGGAACTAAAAAGTTTGTAAAAAACCCGGGCAAGGCTTCCGGGTTTTTAAATATTTACACAAAAATTTTACACGTTTATTATATAACTCTAATTGTAAATATAGTGAAATAATAGTATAATAAAAATAATTAATACTTAGGAGGGAAATATGTCTAATTTTGATAGGACGATGCAATTTTCTATTGATAATAAAGATGACGAAAACGAGACAAAAAGAATCATACGGCTTGCATGTGAGAGCATGTTGGAAAAGGGATATGATCCTGTCAGCCAATTCATAGGATATATAATCTCCGGTGATCCAACTTACATAACGAGCTATCAGAATGCACGCACCATTGTAAAAAGAGTCGACAGGGATGATTTGTTAGAAGAATTTGTACGCTATTATATCGATAGTTTAATAAGCAAGTAAGTGTTGATTTTAAATTGAAGTACCGCTATTTAAAAAGTATTAACAAAGATGTTTCAAGGCTTTGCTTTGGAACGCTGACAATTAGTCCAATGCAAAAAGACTTTGATATTAAAAAGGGTGCTGATTTGCTTAATATGGCATGCGACTTGGGTGTCAATTTTTTCGATACTGCCGAGATATACGGAACTTATAAATTTATAAAACGTGCTTTGGCAAAAAAAGACGTAGTGATTGCTACTAAGTCTTATGCTTATGATAAAAAGACCGCAGAAAAAAGCTTGATAAAATATTTAAAAGAATCAGGGCGAGATCGTGCGGAATTTTTTTTGCTACATGAGCAGGAAAGTGTACATACTTTAAGAGGCCATGCTGAGGCAATTGAATATTTCCTTACGATGAAACAAAAAGGGTTAATAGGTGCATTTGGTATTTCCACACACTATATAGCAGGGGTAAAAGCAGCAACAAAACTGAACGAAATAAGCGTTATACATCCGCTTGTAAACATCTCAGGCATAGGGATTGCAGACGGCAGCAGGGATGAAATGATTGAAGCTATCAAAACGGCGCATGAAGCAGGCAAGGACATCTATGCAATGAAGCCGCTCGGCGGCGGGCACCTTATTCAAAACACGAGGGAATCTTTTGATTATCTTTTGGGTAAGGATTTTATAGACTCTATAGCTGTCGGAGTCCAGTCTTATGAGGAGCTAAGGTATAACTGTGATTATTTCAGCGGTATTTTGCCTTCTGAAGAACTTTCTAAAAATCTGTCTACCAAGAAGAGGCAGATTCTGATACAAGACTGGTGCGAGGGCTGCGGCAAGTGTGTAAAAGCCTGCAAGAGCAAAGCACTTTATATAAAAGACGGGAAAGCAGCCGTCTTTCAAGACAAATGCGTTTTTTGCGCTTATTGTGCGAGGGTGTGCCCGCAATTTTCAATTAAGGTGATATAAAAATATATGAAACGAATAATTTGTTTAGATATAGGGGAAAAAAGGATAGGGATAGCATTGAGCGACCCGCTTTTTATAACAGCCCAGGGCGTTGAAACTTACGAGAGGAAAAATACTTCTGCAGATATTGAATATTTGGTAAATAAAGCAAAAACATTAGGTGCAGATGTATTTTTGGTAGGTTTGCCGCTTAATATGAACGGCAGTTTTGGCCCGCAGGCGGAAAAGATAAAGTCTTTTGCCGAAAAAATAAAAAAGGCAAGTAAAATGGAATTAAAATATTTCGATGAAAGGCTTACTACAAAAGAAGCGGAAAAAGTCCTTATAGCTGCTGACTTAAGCCGTGCAAAACGAAGAAAAGTTATAGATAAAATGGCGGCAGTAGTCATATTGCAAAGCTATCTTGATACAATAAGTATTTAATAAAAGGAGTTTTAACATGGAAACAAAAAATACTAACACAGGCGAAGAAGACAACATAGTAGAGCTGATTGATGAAGACGGCAACAACTTAAAGATGGAGCATGTGCTGACATTTGAACATGAAGATAAGGTTTACGTTGCATTTGTCCCTATAGACGACAACGAAAAAGAAGAAGAGGAAGAAGTAGTTTTAATGCGCCTAGACGAAGATGAAAACGGAGAGGAACTATTTACTCCAATAGAAGACGACGATGAAATGGAGAGTGCATGGGAGGCGTTTTTAAACATCTATTATTCTGGTGAAGATTATGAAGACGACGATGAAGACAGTGAAGAGGAAGAAGAAGAGTAAGAAAAAGTTTTAACTTAATCTTGCCAAAAGCAAATCCTTATGATAAAATATTTTTTTGTAAAACGCACCTTTGCGGATTCGCATTTTCGTGCCAGTTTGGTTGAATGCGTAAATGAAGCTTAGGGAGGAAAAACGAGGAGGAATTTTTATAATGTCAGTAATTTCAATGAAACAGCTTCTTGAAGCTGGTGTACACTTCGGCCATCAGACACGCAGATGGAACCCAAAGATGAAGAGATACATTTTCACAGAGAGAAATGGTATCTATATCATTGATTTGCAAAAAACAGTTAAAAAAGTAGAAAAAGCATATTATTTTATTCGGGACATAGTTGCAGACAATAAAACTGTGCTTTTTGTTGGTACAAAAAAACAGGCGCAGGAGTCTGTTGAAACAGAAGCAAAACGTTGTGAGATGTTCTATGTAAGCCAAAGATGGCTGGGTGGAATGCTTACAAATTTTAAAACAATACGTACTCGTGTAGACCGCTTAAATAAAATTGAAGATATGGAAACAAGCGGAGAAATAAACCTCTTGCCTAAAAAAGAAATTATTAAGTTGATGCACGAGAAAGAAAAGCTTTTGAAGAATGTCGGCGGGATCCGCAATATGAAAGATCTGCCGGGAGTTATGTTTGTTGTAGACCCGAAAAAAGAACATATTGCAATACTTGAGGCAAAAGCGCTCGGTATTCCTGTAGTGGCAATAGTCGATACGAACTGTGATCCTGATGAAGTAGACGTTGTAATACCTGGTAATGACGATGCTATCCGTGCTGTTAAGCTTATAGTTGAGAAAATGGCGGATGCATGTATAGAGGCAAAACAAGGCGAACAATTTGATGCAGGGGAACCTTCTGAAGAAACATCTGAAGAAAAAAGCACTGATGAAGAATCTAAAGAAGAAGCTAAAGAAGAAGCTAAAGAAGAGCCAGTTGTTTCAGAAGAAGAATTTACGGAGCAGGATGCTGCGAAAGATGAGGAATAATAACTTAGTTTTGGAGGAGATATAGATGGTATCTGCAAATGATGTAAAAACATTAAGAGAGAGAACCGGCGCCGGAATGATGGATTGCAAAAAAGCGCTGGTAGAAGTTAACGGTGATATAGAAAAGGCAATAGAATTTTTACGTGAAAAAGGCCTTGCTGCTGCTGCTAAAAAGTCAGGCAGAATAGCTGCCGAAGGTATTGTTGATTCATATATACATTTAGGCGGGAAAATAGGCGTATTGGTTGAAGTCAACTGTGAAACGGATTTCGTTGCCAAGACTGACGAATTCAAAGCGCTAGTACGTGATATAGCGATGCAAATTGCGGCTTCTAAGCCTGCTTATATTTCAAGTGACGAAGTACCTGCCGATGAGATAGAAAAAGAAAAGACAATACTTAGAGCGCAGGCATTGAACGAAGGCAAGCCTGAAAAGATAGTGGATAAAATGGTAGAAGGCCGTATCAGCAAGTATTATTCACAGGTTTGTTTATTAGAACAGGAATTTGTTAAAGATACAGATAAGAAAGTTAAAGATTTAATAATTGAAAAGACTGCAAAAATAGGCGAGAAGATAAGCGTCCGCAGATTCACGCGCTATGAGATGGGCGAAGGCTTGCAAAAAAGGGAAGACGATTTTGTAAGCGAAGTCATGAAGCAGTCTGGTATGTAAGTGAGCTTAAGAGAGAACACTGTTCAAAAGTGTTCTCTTTTTTTGTAATTAATATTTGTGAGGTATTTTAATATGAGTACACAGTGCAAAAGGGTAATATTAAAAATAAGCGGAGGAGCTCTTGCAGGGGAATCTGGCAAAGGCTTTGATTTCGAAGTTATCAATAAGGTCGCCGGCCAATTAATTGAGATAGCAGCGCTTGGAATAGAAGTCGGCATAGTAGTTGGCGGGGGCAATATTTGGCGCGGCAGGTTCGGAGAAAAAATGGACAGGACTACTGCCGATTATATGGGCATGCTAGCAACAGTCATAAATGCGCTTGCCTTGCAGGATGCGCTCGAAAATAAGGGCATGCAGACCAGAGTCTTAACTGCAATAGAGATGAGGCAGATAGCAGAACCCTATATTAGGAGAAGGGCCGTCCGGCATTTTGAAAAGGGCAGGATAGTTATATTTGCCTGCGGGACCGGCAACCCGTATTTTTCAACTGATACAGCTGCGGCGCTGCGTGCTGCCGAAATGGAAGTGGATATGCTGCTTTTAGCAAAAAATATAGACGGGGTATATTCTAACGACCCAAGCAAAGATAAAAATGCTATCAAGTACGATAAAATAACTTATTTAGAAGTCATAGCAAAAGGATTGACGGTAATGGATACAACGGCTATAACACTTTGTATGGACAATAAGATACCTATAGTAGTATTTGGATTAGATGAACCGGATGGAATAAAGAGAGCTGTTCTTGGAGAAAGTATAGGAACTAAAATTAATGTATAGAAAAATACTTATTTATGTTATATAATATCAATAATCACTTCGATGGAGGTTCGCTATGGAACACATTGTACTGACTAATGCTAAAGAGAAGATGGAAAAATCCATTGCTATATTTGAAAAAGAATTAGCCCACATACGCGCTGGCAGAGCAAACCCACGCTTACTGGATAGTGTAAAAGTAGATTATTACGGCACGCCGACGCCTATAAACCAGGTCGGCAATATATCTTCCCCCGAACCAAGGCTGCTTGTTATTTCGCCTTGGGATTCATCATTGATCGTTGAAATAGAAAAGGCTATTATGCGCTCGGACATTGGTATAAATCCATCAAACGACGGGAAAGTTATACGCCTTGTTTTTCCGGAATTAACTCAGGAAAGAAGAAAAGAGCTTGTAAAAGTCTTAAAGAAAAAAGGTGAGGAAACCAAAGTAGCCGTGCGCTCTATCAGGAGAGATGCAAACGAGCTTCTTAAAAAAGAACAGAAAGATTCTGAAATAACTGAGGATGATTTGAAAGAACTTGAAGAAGACGTGCAAAAAGAAACAGACAAATTCATCAAATCGATAGATAAGATGATGGATTCAAAAGAAACAGAGATCATGGAAGTTTAAATGAAAAATGTCTTAGGGCTTTTTCAGGAAGAGGCCGTGTGTTTATTAGAAAAAGAAAATAAAAAGGTTGTTGTAGTTATATACGAAAACAGGCGGGAGATGCCGGATTATAAAAATCGGGTTATAAGGCAGCGCAGAAAAGCAGATGATAGTATAGAGCTTGTTGTAAGTTCGTTTAAAATAGATTCTTTCTAACAATCCCAAGCAGAGTTGCTTTGGGATTATTTAAAAGCACTGGAGGATTTTTTGAGAATATTTAAGAAAAAGGCGGCTGGCATTAATAGTTTAATGCAGGAACTTGATCATAAAAATTTACCCGAACATGTTGCAATTATAATGGACGGAAACGGTAGATGGGCACAGAAAAGGAAACTTCCAAGGTCTGTCGGGCATCGCGCCGGTGTTGAAAATGTACGTACTGTAATAAGGCTTAGTTCTGATTTAGGAATTAAAGCACTTACACTTTTTGCATTTTCAACAGAAAACTGGAAAAGGCCACAAGACGAAGTTAATGTTTTAATGGACCTTTTAGTTGAATATATAAAAAAAGAGCTTAATGAATTAAACAGAAAAAATACGCGTATAAAAACATTAGGCGATTTAAATAAAATGCCTAAAAAAGTAGCTGATGAAATAGACCGCGCAAAGGAAACCACTAAAAACAATACAGGCCTTATAGTCAATATGGCGCTGAATTACGGATCGAGGCAAGAGATGGTGAGTGCGGTTAAAAAAATAGCTTCAAAAGCCATGTCTGGTGAAATATCCATAGATGAGATAGATGAAAATACTATCTTAAAAAACCTTTATACAGCAGACCTGCCTGAGCCTGATCTTATAATTCGAACGAGCGGTGAAAACAGGCTGAGCAATTTTTTATTGTATCAGGCAGCATATTCGGAATTTATCTTTACAAAAACATTGTGGCCGGATTTTAATGAAAAGGAATATTTAAAAGCACTTATTGAATTTGAACAACGCCAAAGAAGATTTGGCGCGATTTAGCCTATAGGAGGATACTTTTATGTGGCAAAGGACATTGTTTTCCATTCCTGCATTTTTGCTGTTGATCTTTGCAGCATGGATACTCGATTGGTTTATAATAATCTCAATTGCTTTGCTTGCATTGATATCAGAGTATGAAATGATAAATACGATAAAGCAGACAGGAAGAGATGTATACGAAGTACAGCTTTATATCTTTACCGTGCTTTTAATTCCGTCATATCTTTTTCTTGGCCTCTTTGGAGCTTTGTTTTTAAGCATGATATTTGTAATGCTTTTATTAATACAGATGATGTTTGACGGAAAAGACAAGATTTTAAAATCGGCTAATTCTTTGTTTATATTTATATATCCTCAGTTTTTCTATCTTTTTCTAATAGCGCTGGTAACGTCTGGCAGCATAACATTAATGAGATTAAAGCTTTTAATAACGTTTTGTGCGGCTATAACATCTGATAGTTTTGCTCTGTTCATAGGGAAGCTGTTTGGGAAACACAAGCTTTGCCCAAATATAAGCCCTAAAAAGACGATAGAAGGCGCAATAGGAGGTATTATAAGCGGGTATATAGTAGTTATGATATTGGGTTATATAGCAAATAAATATTTTAACGCCAATGTTTCATACATCCATTTTATAATACTGGGGGCAATTCTTCCGGCAATTTCACAAGTTGGGGACTTAGTAGCCTCTGCGTTTAAAAGGGAGTGCAAGGTTAAAGATTTCGGGACTATAATGCCGGGCCATGGCGGAATTATGGATAGGCTAGATAGTTCGCTCTTTATAAGCCCCGTAGTTTATTTCTACTTTTTCTTTTTTATTGGGTGAGGTTTAAATGGCAAAAAAAATTGCAGTGCTCGGTGCCACCGGAACTTTAGGGAAGCTGGCGCTTGAAGTAATAAGAAAAAATGATGATAAATTTAAGGCAACTGTTTTAACTGCCAACAAAAACGTTGAATTAGTGGCAAAACAGGCAAAGGAATTTAAACCGGAAGTAGTCTGCTTAACCGGTGTTAAAGAAAACTCTGAAATTAAAGCTATGTTTGAAAAAGGGACAACACTGCTTTTTGGCGAAGATAGCTTAAGGGAGGTTTGCGAAAAAAGCCTTTGCGACATGGCGTTTATCGCGGTTGTAGGGATCTGCGGCCTGCCGGCTTTGGTAAGGTGCATTCAAAACGATATAAGTATTGCCCTTGCAAATAAAGAATCCTTTGTATGTGGCGGAAAAGTTATCCGTTCAATGATAGATAAAAATAAAGCAAACGTAATTCCTGTAGACAGTGAACTTTCTGCGATATTTCAATGCCTTTGCAGCAAATATGATACAAAGGATTTAAAACGCATAATACTAACGGCCTCCGGAGGGCCTTTTCGCACTTTTAAAAAAGCCAGGATATATAATGCAACTGTCAGCGAAGCGCTTAACCATCCTAACTGGAGCATGGGTAAAAAGATAACGGTAGACAGCGCAACGATGATGAATAAAGGCCTTGAAGTCATGGAGACAAGGTGGCTGTTTAACGTAGAACCTGAAAAGATAGAGGTTATAATCCACCCGCAAAGCATAATCCATTCGATGGTAGAATATATAAATGCTTCCGTTATGGCACAGATGTCTGCTACAAGCATGACGCTGCCCATACAATATGCGTTTAGCTATCCTGACAGGCTAGGAGCACAGGTTGAGAGTTTGGATTTTAAGAAGTTAGGTTCCTTGTCATTTGAAGCGCCAGATTTTAACCGTTTCCCAAGCATCAAACTTGCTTACGATGCGCTTGACGCAGGAACTGCGGCGTGCGTAGCGCTTAATGCGGCAAACGAAGTAGCTGTAGAGATGTTTTTACAAGGAAAGATACCATTGGGTAAAATATATGAACTTACAAATGAAAGCACAGAAAAATTTGCGGCTAAAACGTGTGACAGCATAGAAGATATTAGTTATATAGATAGTTTAGCACGAAAATTCATTGAAAATACATATGGCAGTAATACTTTGAAGAATTATAGATTTTAAAATAGAGTATAATGAACATATAAAGTTAAGAAACATGGAGGAAGTATATTGACTGTTTTAAATATCTTATTAGCTCTTTTGCTTTTAACATTATTGGTTGTTGTACATGAATATGGGCACTATATTGTAGGCAGGATATTCGGATTTACAATTTTAGAATTTGCGGTAGGCATGGGGCCAAAGATTGTCAGCTGGGAGAAAAAAGGGATACTTTATTCTATCCGTGCTTTTCCAATAGGCGGCTTTAACAAATTTTACGGTGAAGATGAAGACTTAGATGATGAAAAGACTTTTAATAAGCATCCGGTAGGGCACCGGGCACTCGTAATAGCTGCCGGGCCTATTATGAACATATTATTTGCATTTATTTTAGCCATTATAATACTCTGCACCTTCGGAGACGTAGTTCCGGTCGTAAAAGGGGTAACTGCCGGAGGCCCTGCAGAGGAAGCAGGAGTCATGCCTGATGATGAAATAATTGCCATAAACGGCAACAAAATAGATTTTGGAATGGAATTTGATATGGCTGTTGAAAACTTGGGGGACCAGGTTACCCTTACTGTATTACGCGACGGCGAAGAGATAGACCTTGTGATGAATACGGTTTTCGATGAAAGCCAGGACAAGAATATAATCGGGATTTCCGTTATAGGAGAAGGAAAGACTTTTTCGATTTTAGAAGGATTTGCCTTAAGTTTTAAATGGCTGTTTTTGATAATCAAACAGATGATTATAGCTTTAGGCCTGTTGATTTTCAAGGGGCAGGGGTTAAGCGATACGGCAGGGCCTGTCGGGACCATTGTTCTTATAAGTAATTATATAAAGTACGGAACGGAAACCATATTACGTTTGGCTGCACTGTTAAGCATAAACTTAGGCATAATCAACCTGCTGCCGTTCCCTGCGCTAGACGGAGGAAGGCTTGTATTTTTAGGTATAGAAAAAATACGCAAAAAGCCATTACCAAACAATATTGAAGGATATGCAAATTTTGTAGGATTTGTTATCCTGATAGTTTTAATATTATTGCTTACGTATAAAGATATTTTAGGGGTTATTGAATAAGGGAAATGAGCGAAAGGAAAAAGACAAAAGTTGTTAAAATCGGAAACACCGCTATCGGTGGGGGAAATCTGGTTTTAATACAGTCCATGACTGATACAGATACAAGAGATGTTGAAAAGACTTTGCAGCAGATATCTAAACTATGCGATGCTGGATGCGAGATAGTTAGAGTTGCAGTGTTCGATGAAGAATGCGTTAAGTCTTTAAGAAAAATAAAAGACGTGATAACCATACCGCTTGTTGCGGATATACACTTTGATTATAAACTTGCAGTTGCGGCTGTTGAAAACGGCGCTGATAAGATAAGGATAAACCCGGGTAACATAGGAAACGAGCAAAACATAAAAAAAGTGGTAGACGCTGCCAAGCTTGCCGGCGCTGCTATTCGGGTTGGCGTAAATTCCGGGTCTGTTGAAAAAGAAATCGAAGATAAATACGGCAACGGGGCTGAGGCTCTTGCAAAAAGTGCTATTCAAAACGTCCGGATAATAGAAAAGTTCGGGTTTGACAGTATTGTCGTGTCTCTTAAATCTTCTGACGTTTCAGAGTGCATAAAAGCATATGAAATTTTTAGTGCGAAAAGCGATTATCCGCTGCACATAGGCGTTACCGAAGCAGGAGACTATGAATCTTCCATAGTCAAATCGTCTATGGCGTTAGGCAGCCTGCTTATAAATGGAATCGGAGATACTATAAGGGTTTCTATAACAGGGGACCCGGTTTTGGAAATAGGCGCGGCAAAGAGTATATTGCAATACGCAGGAGTAAGAAAATTCGGTATAGATATAGTATCGTGCCCTACATGTGGGCGTTGCCGCATACCGCTAAAGGATATTGTAAAAGAAGTAAAAGCCGGGTTAAAAGGCGTGGACAAGCCGATTAAAGTGGCCGTCATGGGCTGTATAGTAAACGGCCCGGGAGAAGCCAAACATGCCGACGTAGGCATAGCCGGAGGAGACGGGCGAGGCGCTATATTTGCACACGGAGAACTTATTAAAACGGTAGACGAGAACCGTTTGGTGGAGGAACTTTTAGATTATATAAAAACACATTTTTAGGGTTTTAAGCAGGGGGAAACGACATTGCAGGGGTCTGATATAGTAAAGCTTAGAGACAAAATTGACACCGCATTTAAAGCTAAGCAAGGTGAAGCATTATGTACCATTCAAAAAACAGCCTTTAAAAAGGCTCAAAACTGCCTTATGCTTTTTTTAGTTTGCGAAAAAATATCCCCTTTGATTTATTTCGATATAAAAAATATATTAGAAGAGAATATAAAAGGTAAATGTTCTTTTAGCGTGTCTATTTCAGCGCCGGAAGGTGAAGAAGGCAAAGCTTTTGTTTTAAAGGAAATCGCAAGGATAAAGCTTCCGTTTATATACCCGTTTATAAAAGATTCGTTGATAGAAGAAAAAGACTCAGGTATTTTGATAAAAGTGGCATATGAATGTGCAGTTGATATAATAGGCGCTTCTAAGTTTGCTTCGTATACTGAAGAATACTATTCTTCGCTGGGTAAAGCGCCAAAGGCTGTAAAAGTGCTTTTCGACGGGCAAATTCCAAAGTATACAAAAGAAGATTTAAAGCAAGTAAATGAAGAAAAAGAAACTGTAGCCGCTGAAAAAGCACCGGCTGAAGAATTTAAGCCGTTAAAGGCAAAAGAATTAAAGCCGGCGAAGACAGAAAAAAAATTTAACCCAATAAAACTTGATAAGAAAAGCGAAGTTATATGCGGCAAAAAAATAGTTGCAGTTCCAATAAAGGTATATGAAATAACAGATATGTCCGGAAACGTTACTGTATCCGGGAAAATGATATATAACGAAACTATTGAATTAAAAGACGGAAAGCGTGCTATATTCAAATTTGGCATATATGATAAAACTTCGACCATAAATTGTACGTATTTTACTACCAGGGAAAGGCTGAACCAAATAAAGGATCTCCTTAAAACTGACAACTACTATTTAGTACAAGGCCAGGCAAGATACGATACTTATAATAAAGAGACATGTATAGGAGTAAGCAATATAAATAAGTCAGAATTTTTGGGCAGAGTAGACAATGCAGGTGAAAAACGCGTGGAGCTTCACCTTCATACTATGATGAGCGCCCAGGATGCGACTATCAAGACAAAGGATGCAGTTAATTGCGCAGTTAATTGGGGTATGAACGCAATAGCGATAACAGACCATGGCGTTGTACAGTCTTTCCCCGATGCTGAAAATGCGGCCAATGGCAAAATAAAGATAATCTACGGAATGGAAGGGTATCTGTTTGACGATACAAAAGAGATATTTTCTGGCAAAAACGAGTTGGGATTTGATTCGGAATACGTCGTATTTGATATAGAGACAACTGGAACTAACTATAACGAAGACGCTATAACAGAAATAGGTGCAGTACGGGTGAAAGACGGAGAGATTTTAGATACGTTTTCCTCTTTCGTAAACCCCAAAAGGCCTATACCGCCGTTTATTGTGTCTTTAACAGGTATCACGGATGAAATGGTTAAGGATGCACCCGAAGATGCAGAAGTTTTATCGGAATTTAAAAAGTTCGTGGGAGATGCTTGTTTAGTAGCGCATAATTCTGATTTCGATTCGGGTTTTGTGTTTAATCACGGTGCAAAATACGGGATAAATTTTGATAATGACGTCCTAGACACTCTGCCGCTATCTAGAAAGTTATATCGTGAGCTCAACTCACATTCCCTGAATAAAGTAGCCGAATATCTAGACATACCGTTAAAACACCACAGGGCGTTAAACGATGCGGAATGTACTGCAAAGATACTATTAAATATGTTCGCAAGGCTAGAGGAAATAGGCCTTACCAACGTAGGCGCATTAAACGAACTTAAGTTCGGAGATGACAAGTCAAAAGGCACACATGTAAATCACGTTATAATACTTTGCAAAAATAAGGAAGGGCTAAAAAATCTATATAAACTGGTTTCAGAGTCACATCTTGATTATTTTTACAGGAGGCCGCGTATACCAAAATCCCACTTAAAGAAAATGAGGAAAGGGCTTATAATCGGTTCTGCATGTGAACAAGGCGAGCTGTTTCGGGCGGCCCTAAACGGTGCGGATAAAAAGACCATGCATTCCTTAGCTGAATTTTACGATTATTATGAGCTGCAGCCCAAGGGAAATAACATGTTTTTGCTGCGGAACGGTACATTAAAAAATGAAAAAGAATTAGAAGACATCTATTTTAAAATATACGAACTCGGCAAGAAGTATAAAAAGCCTGTAGTAGCAACTTCTGATGCGCATTTTTTAAATCCAGAAGACGAAGTTTTCCGCCGTATAATAATGGATAAACGCGGTTTTGAAGATGCAGATATCCAGCCACCGCTTTATTTAAGGAGGACGCAGGAAATGCTAGATGACTTTTCATTCATGGGTGAAGAAGTAGCAAAGGAAATAGTAGTAAGCAATACTCAAAAAATCGCCGGGCAAGTTGAAAGCTTTAACCTGCTGCCAAAAGAGCCGGCAATGCCAAAAATCGCCGGCGCAGAGGATTTTATAAAGGATCTGGCATATAAGACTGTTAAAAGCATTTACGGGGAAGATTTACCGGACATAGTTGCAAAGAGGCTTGATAGAGAGCTTCATTCTATAATAACCAATGGATTTGCGGTGCTTTATTATATCGCGCATAAGCTGGTTAAAAAATCTTTAGACGACGGGTACCTTGTAGGCTCAAGAGGTTCTGTAGGGTCCTCTTTTGCAGCTTTTGCGATGGGCATAACCGAGGTAAACCCGCTGCAGCCTCATTACATTTGCCGTAACTGCAAGCACTCAGATTTTGATATAGATATAGAAAAATACGAATGCGGTAAAGACCTCCCGCATAAAAAATGTCCAATTTGCGGGAACGACTACGATACAGACGGGTTCAATATACCGTTTGAAGTCTTTCTTGGCATCAATGCAGATAAAGTACCTGATATAGATTTAAACTTTTCCGGCGATTACCAGCCGGTTGCGCATAAATTCACAGAAGAGCTGTTTGGAGAAAAGTATATTTACCGTGCAGGCACTATAAGCGCTGTAATGGATAAGATAGCATACGGTTACGTAAGAGACTACATGGAAGCCAAAGGAGAAAATTATTCAAGCGCAGAAATAAAGAGGTTGATAAACGGCATAAGCGGCACAAAAAAAACCACGGGGCAGCACCCGGGCGGTTTGGTGGTTGTCCCGCAGGATAAGGAGATATATGATTTTACGCCTGTCCAGCGCCCGGCAAACGACGTGACCTCGGATACGACGACTACGCATCTGGATTTTAATTCCCTTCACGATACATTGGTAAAGCTGGATATTCTAGGGCATGACGACCCGACCATGCTTAAAATGCTGAAAGACTTAACGGGTATAAAGCCAAAATCGATACCTTTAAACGATGAAGCGACTATGAGTATATTTAGCAGTACGGACGCTTTGGATGTTGTTCCGGAGCAAATTTTAGGCTGTAAAACCGGTTCTATAGCCATACCAGAATTTGGCACCAGGTTTGTCCGCCAGATGCTTTGCGATACGATGCCGAAAACGATGAGCGAACTTATACGTATAAGCGGCCTTTCGCATGGAACGGATGTATGGCTGAATAACGCACATGACCTTATACTGAATAAAGTTGCAACGCTTTCAAACGTCATATGCACCAGGGACGATATAATGAATTACCTCGTATCCTGCGGCGTTGAGCCAAGGACCGCCTTCTTTACGATGGAAAACGTAAGAAAGGGCAAGGGACTGACCGATGAACAAGAGCAGGCAATGAGGGAAAAAAACGTGCCCAATTGGTTTATAGATTCCTGTAAAAAGATAAAATACATGTTTCCAAAGGCGCATGCTTCTGCATACGTTATAATGGCATTTAGAATAGCTTATTATAAAGTCCATTGTAAACGGGAGTTTTATGCTGCGTATTTTACCGTGCGAGCAGACAACTTTTCGGCGGATATGATATCCGGCGGAGAAAACGGGGTAATAGCAAAGATAAGAAGGCTTGAAAATATGGGCAATTTAAACGCCATGCAAAAATCCCAGTTAACTATACTCGAAGTTATTCAGGAGTTATATGAAAGGGGCCTTGGGTTTTTGCCTGTAGATTTAAAGAAATCAAAGGCAAAGGAATTTATTATAGAAGGAGACTATCTGCGCCTTCCGTTTATAAGCATTGAAAACTTAGGCGAGAACGCTGCCAATAACATAATCAAGGCCAGGGAAGAAGCAGAGTTTATCTCAATTGAGGATTTAAGGCAACGCGCGAAGATGACAAGCGCGTCTATTGAAAAAATGCACAAATACGGCTGCCTTATAGATATGCCGGAGGAAAACCAGCTAAGCTTTTTTTAAAGAGGAAAATTAATGCTTTTCAAGAAAAAATATGATCTTACAATTAAAGAACTAAAAAAAGCAGATAAACTTGCAAAAGACCTTGAACTTGAAAGCGCAACTGCAAGGTTACTGGTTTCGCGCGGGATCAATACGATATTAAAAGCTGAGGACTTTTTCTCATACAAAGAGGCGTTTTATGATCCGATGCTATTAAAGGGCATGGATAAATGCGTTGAAGCGATAAAAGACGCTGTTGATTTAGGAAAGAAGATAACGATCTATTGCGACTACGATGCAGACGGTACGACGGCAGGGGCCCAAATGTACCTTTGCCTTTCAAGCAAAGGCGCAAAAGCAGACATATATACTCCCCATAGGACAGACGAAGGGTATGGCCTAAACGAAAACGCCATTGAAAAGATACTCTTGAACGGCACTGAGCTTTTAGTTATGCTGGATTGCGGCATAAAAGATGCAAAACAAGTAAACGCAGCAACGAAAGCGGGTATAAAGACCGTTATAATAGACCATCATGAGTGCCCGGATACATTGCCTGATGCTGTTGCTATAGTAAACCCAAAGCAAAAGGGATGTGATTACCCGTTTAAAGAATTATGTGGGTCCGGGCTTGCATTTAAAACAATACATGCGCTTTATGGCTTAGATGAAGCTGAAAAGTATATAGATTTGGCGGCTGTCGGCACTATCGGGGACATAGTACCTCTCATATCTGAAAACAGGGTTATCGTAAAGACAGGGCTTAAAAAGCTAAACGCAAACCCTCTTCCGGGGCTTTTATGTTTGATAAAAGAAGCCGGCCTTACTTTGGGCAAGGTAACGGAAGAAAATGTTGCATTTGGCGTTGTTTCCAGAATAAATGCTGCAAGCAGAATGGATTCTGCTTTTGCCGCGCTTAACCTGCTGATTGCGGAACAAGAAGACGAATTTACGCATCAAGCAGCAAAGCAGCTTTGCCTGTTAAACAAGAAAAGGCAGGATACTGAGAAGTATATTGAACAGCGTATAGAGAAGATATTATCAGGTATACCTATTGATGAAAAAGCTATATTAGTGATTTGGGACAAAAGTTTTGCCGTTGGTGTCGTAGGGATCGCCGCTTCTTATATTGCAGAAAAGTATAATATGCCTGTAATTGTCTTCGGCTATGCAAACGGAATGTATACCGGGTCTGCCAGAAGCGTGAACGGGATAAACATACACGATGCTCTTTTAAGCGTAAAAGATATTTTGGTTAGGTTCGGCGGGCATGCGGCTGCGGCCGGAATGACGGTAAAGCAGGAAGACATAGAGCTTTTTGAACAGCGGATAAATGAGTATCTGCTTGAAAAGACAAAAGGTTTAAAGGTACAAAAGAGCATTTTATATGATGAAGAATTATCGCCAAGTGACATGAATCAGAAATTGCTTTTGGAACTTAACATGCTAAGACCTTTTGGCTGCGGGAACGAACAGCCATTATTCCTTATGAAAAATGTAGACGTATCAAAATACGAGTTTATCGGAAAGGGAGTAAAAGAACATTTAAGAATGGTTCTATCAAAAGATGATATTAACATCAATGCGATTAATTTTGGTTTTAAAAAGCTTTATGATATCGTTCCAAGATGTATAGACATAGTTTTCCAGCCGGAAGTAAACAGTTTTGACAACCAGCTGCAGCTTATTGTACGCGCAATCAAATCTAACTGTGATGAAAATACGGTAAAAGACTTGATAGATGAAGATTTAAACATTCTAAACGAACTTTTTATAAAAGAAATCTGCAGCTTTAATAAAAAAGGATACGAAACTTTTGAGCAAGCGCTTACTCAATTAGATAAATCGGATACAGGCACGCTTATTATAGCTAACACTAAAGAAGCGTTTAGCTGGATAATGGATAACGAAGCATTCAAAGAAAGGATAAAAGAAGGGAAAGTATCCTTAAACGTATATCGGGATTATAACGGTACGGTAAATACCATAACATTTAAAAACAGGATCGGGAGCATAAACGTTTCTAAGTTTAAAAATGTGTTTGCAATAGGCACAAGCGGGGCAAACGATGTAAAAAACATTTTTCCAGATGATTTAAAGGAGAAATATGTTAAAAGAGCTAAAGACTCTTTTATGGACAGGGATGAACTCTTAAAGGTATACATCGCCCTTAAAAGGATTAAACCGGATAACGGCAAGCCGATATTGATTGCAGAGACTTTTTTAAAAGCGCTTAATATAACTATCGATAAGCTTTTCTTCGCGTTAAGCGTTTTTGCAGAACTATCGTTGATACAAATCAAAATAGATGATAGAATATATGTTAATTTAAAAAGCGGAGCAAAAAGCCATGAGAAAAGCAACTTAAAGGACAGCGCTGTTTTCAACGCTTTTTACGATATAGCAAACGACATTTGAAAAGGTGATTTTAGTGAAAGACATTTTAAAGGAAGTTAAAAAGAATTATCCTTCTGCGGATACGGAAAAAATAAAAACTGCTTTAGAGTTTGCAAAAAAAGCTCATAGCGGGCAAAACCGTCTGTCCGGAGAACCTTATTTTAGCCATCCGTATGAAGTAGCTATCATACTGGCAGAGCTTGGTATGGATGAGACTACTATTATTGCTTCGCTTTTACATGATGTCGTTGAAGATACAGACGTTACTACTGATATGATACGGGCAAGATTCGGTAGTGAAGTCGCAGTTTTGGTAGACAGCGTCACTAAGATGAATGTGCTCGATTATAGATCGCGTGAGGAAAGAGAAGCAGAGTCTATCAGAAAAATGGTCCTTGCCATGGCAAACGACATACGCGTTATTTTGATAAAACTTGCAGACAGGCTGCATAATATGAGGACGCTGCAATTTCAGCCGGAAGAAAAGCAGCATGAAAAGGCAAAGGAAACGCTTGAAATATATGCACCTATTGCAAACCGACTTGGTATCAGCAGCATACAGTGGGAACTAGAAGACCTGTCGTTTAAATATATAGAACCGGAGATATATGCAGACTTAAAGCAAAGGCTTGCACGCACCCGTGCCGAGCGCGAGGATGAAATTAAGCAGGTCATAGAACAGGTGCAAAAAGGCCTTGTCCCTGTAAATATAAAGGCGGAGATAGCAGGCCGCCCGAAACATATATACAGCATCTATTCTAAGATGCAGGAAAAAAATAAGACATTTGATGAAATTTACGATATAACCGCAATAAGGATCATCGTAAACAGCGTTAAAGACTGTTACGGTGTTCTTGGAATAGTACATACGCTTTGGAAACCGATACCCGGCCGGTTTAAGGATTATATTGCGGTGCCTAAGCAAAACATGTATCAGTCCCTTCATACTACACTGCTAGGTGCCAACGGGCAGCCTTTCGAAGTGCAGATAAGAACTTATGAAATGCATAAAATAGCTGAATATGGTATCGCAGCGCACTGGCAGTATAAGGAGAAGGAAAAAAAGACTAAAACAGATGATAAATTAGTCTGGATAAGGGAAATATTAGAGTGGCAGAAAGATTTAAAGGATTCTAAGGAATTTGTAGAATACTTAAAACTGGATATTTTCCAGGAGGATGTATTTGTATTTACACCGAAAGGTAAAGTCAAAGATTTCCCAAAGGGCTCAACTCCTATAGATTTTGCATACGCTATACACAGCGAAATCGGCGACAAGTGTGTCGGCGCAAAGGTAAACGGTAAGATAGTCACCCTAGATTATAAATTAAAGACAGGGGATATAGTTGAGATAATAACATCTCAGACTTCAAAAGGCCCCAGCCGCGATTGGCTTAAATTTATAAAAACCAACTCGGCACGAAGCAAAATAAGAAACTATTTTAAGCGTGAATCTAAGGACGAAAACATAGCCAAGGGCCGAGAAATGCTCGAAAAAGAAGCCAAAAGATATGGGTTTGACCTGCAAAAACTGCTTCAGCCAGATTTTATAAGCAATATTTTTAAAAAGTTTACTTTGAAATCTATAGACGATATGTATGCTGCCGTGGGTTTCGGTGGCATAAGCACCGGGCAGATAATTAACAGGTTTATAGAAGAAATAAAAAAGACTAATAAAGAAGAAATACCTTTAGAGGAAATACAGCTTAAAAAAGATACTCAAAACAGGCGTAAAAGCGGCGTTACCGTTAAAGGATACGGGCAGATGGTCATACGTTTTGCCAAATGCTGCAACCCTGTTCCGGGCGACGATATAATAGGTTATATCACACGCGGCCGCGGTGTTTCTGTTCATAGAAAGGACTGTACGAATATAAACGATATAGATTTTGAAAAAGGCAGGTTAATAGAAGTCAGCTGGCTTGAGGATGAAAATTACAGCTATGAAGTTGAAATAGAAGTTGTTGCCGCCGATAGGAAAGGGCTTATTGCAGATATAACTTCTAAGATAAATGACCTTAATTTATCATTATCTGGCATAAACGCAAGGAGCATGAAAAACCATATGGCCTCCATTAAGTTAACAGTAGAGATAAAGAGCAAAGAGCATTTGGATGGGCTTATAAACAAACTTAAAAATATAGAAAGCGTCAAAGAGGTTTTTAGGATTGGAAGCCACTAGAAAAGAGGCTTATATATGAGGGCAGTACTGCAAAGGGTAAAAAATGCGGCAGTTAATATAGACGGGAAGTTATGCGGCAGCATAGGCGGCGGTTTGCTGGTTCTTTTAGGAGTTGAAGAAGGAGATAAGGAAAGCGACGCCGATTATATAGTGGACAAGTGTATCAACCTTCGTATATTTGAAGACGGCGATGGCAAGATGAATCTGTCTGTCTTAGATGTAGGCGGAGATATTATGGTGGTATCTCAGTTTACACTTTTAGCGGATTTAAAAAAAGGCAGAAGGCCAAGTTTCATTGATGCGGCAAAACCTGAGAAGGCAAACGAGCTATACGAACTGGCTGTCGGTAAATTTATTAAAAGCGGACTTAAAGTATCTACCGGGTGTTTTCAGGCCAACATGGAAATTTCATTGATCAATAAAGGACCAGTTACAATAATTTTGGATAGCAGAAGGTAATCAAAAGATGGAAGTAGTATCTATAAAGACTTTGAGCATGGATGAAAATATCTATATAGTTATAAATGAAAAAAATTCAAAAGCTTTACTTATAGACCCGGGAGACAATTCTGAGACAATTTTAAAGACACTCAACGAAAGAAATGTAACGCTTGATGCAATACTTCTAACACACGGCCATTTCGACCATATAGGGGCGCTCAGCAAAGTGAAAAAAGCTACAGGTGCCCCGGTTTACATACATAAAAACGATGCCGATATGTTATCAGATGCTATTAAAAACCTGTCATTAATTTGTTTTGGCTATAACCTTACTACAGTTCAGGCAGATAAACTGTTAAACGGCGGTGAAGTACTTGACTTGGCAGGGCTTAGCATTAAAGTATTAAACACCCCGGGGCATACTCCCGGCTGCGTGTCTTATATAATAGAGGACGCTATTTTTACCGGAGACACGCTGTTTTATAGGAATATAGGCAATACTTCTTTTCCGCACAGTGACGAGGGCCAGATAAGACACTCGGTAAAGGTGGTTTTAGGAGGGCTTCAAAAAGATTACATAGTCTATCCCGGCCACGGCCCAAAAACCACTCTTAAAGATGAAAAACTAAATAATGTGTTTTTTGTATGACAGAGATATTTTTAAAAACCAACACCCCTGAATTTTTCAATGAATTAAGTGATGAAATAAGGATATTTATTCCCGGAGCCACAGTAAAAAGGGTAGATGAAATAACCGGCGGCCTTTTGGTATGCGCAGAGATAGAGGAGACTGATATTACCTTTAATGCGCATAGCGCTTTGTTTGTCGATAGTATTATAAGCAAAACTTTTAATCACGGCACGAAAAAAGAACCGGGCGGGGCGATTTTTAATAAACGGCAGAAAAAGCATACTCTAAAAATATGTGTTTTCAGGCTTTTAAAAGAATATTTTAAAATTTCGCCGCCGTGGGGGTCTCTAACAGGCATAAGGCCTACCAAGTTTTTCAGGGATATATCATCTGTAAAGGGAAAAGCCTTTGCAAAGAATGCGTTTTTAAACGACTACGATGTAAGGGAAGACAAAGTGCGTTTGACTCAAGACACAATAAATAGCCAAAAAAATATACTTGAAAGCATAAAAGAAAATGATATAGATGTATATGTTGGTATCCCGTTTTGCCCTTCCAGATGCGCTTATTGTTCTTTCGCATCTAATGACATTAAGAAGTTTTCAAAGTACGTAGACGATTATATTGAAAAGCTGATTATTGAAATTAACAGTATGAAGGATATCAATGCTGCCGTACGTTCAATATACATAGGCGGAGGAACGCCAAGCGCTTTAGATGAGAAACATTTCTCAGCTCTTTTAGATGCGCTCTTGAATGTTTTCACTCCGAACATGGAATTTTGCGTAGAGGCAGGAAGGCCGGATTCTATTACCAGAGAAAAGCTAAAGTTAATGAAAGATGCAAATGTTTTAAGGATAAGCATAAATCCGCAGACGCTAAACGAACTAACTCTTGCAAAGATAGGCAGGGCACATACGATAAAGCAGTTTTTTGACAGCTATGAATTGGCTAAAGGCATGGGCTTTGACAATATAAATGTAGACATAATAGTCGGCCTGCCCGGTGAAACTGAATCAGATATTATAAAAACACTTGATGGTATAATGAAACTAAATCCGGAAAACCTGACTGTGCATACCCTTGCGATAAAACGCGCATCTAAATTTAATTTAAGCGGCGAATATAGTTTCACTGATGGAAGTATAGTTGAAAACATGGTAAATGTCTGCCAGAAAAAGGCATATGAGAATGGTTTTAAGCCATACTATCTGTATCGCCAAAAACACATGATGGGAAATCTGGAAAACGTAGGTTTTTCAAAAGATGGTAAAGAATGTGTTTATAATATAGACATAATGGAAGAGGCAGTCTCTATTATTGCATTTGGTGCGGGAGCAATATCAAAACGCGTATTTGATAAAGGGAACAGGATAGAGCGCGCAGTCAATGTCTCTGATCTTAAAAACTATTTGGAAAGAACCGATGAAATGATTGAAAGAAAAAGGGATTTATTCAAATGCCTGCTCTAAATTAAGATAATTCCATAAGTTGACACAGGTTTTTAAAAAAGATATAATATTTATGAAAAAAACGATGATAAAACAGGGAAAATATTATAACATGTGTTAAAGGGAGTGCAAGTTATAACTGGGAGCTTGAACCGCATGAATTTTTCTAACAGTTTGGAGTTTTATGGCCAAAAGCCATGACGTAAAGCCGTGCGTTATGCGGTAAAAGTGCTCTTTTTATTAAAAGAGAATTCGGGTGGTACCGCGGGTAAGTTAAAACCTCGTCCCTAGTTTAGTTGGGCAAGGTTTTTTATTTTATATAAATATTAAGAGAGGGAAAAAATGATGCTTACAAAAGCGCCGAAAGGTACTAAAGATCTGCTTCCGCAGGATAGTTACAAGTGGCAGTTTATAGAAAAGACTATACGTGAGGTCTGCGCCGCTTTTGCATTTAAAGAGATAAGGACGCCTGTATTTGAACATACAGAGCTTTTTGCACGCGGTGTCGGTGATACTACAGATATAGTCCAGAAGGAAATGTATACGTTCTTGGATAAGGGCGGGCGTTCTATTACATTGAAACCGGAAGGTACGGCAGGAGTAGCAAGAAGCTTTATAGAAAACAGCTTGTATGCAGATGCTCAGCCGACAAAGCTATACTATCTTTCAACCCCTGTATTTAGATATGAAAACCCGCAGGCAGGGAGGCTTAGGGAGCATCACCAGTTTGGCGTTGAGGTGTTTGGCGCGGCGGAGGCTTCTATAGATGCTGAAATTATCAGCATAGCACTTACGCTTTTTAAAAAGCTTGGCATTAAAGGTCTTAAACTTAACATAAACAGCATAGGGTGTTCAAAATGCAGACCTGATTATAATCAAAAACTAAAGGAATATTTTAATAGCAATAAAGGCAACCTTTGTAAAACATGCAGGGAGAGGCTGAATAAAAACCCGTTGAGGATTTTAGATTGCAAAGAAGAATCCTGTGCGCCGGTAATTAAAAACGCTCCTGTTATATTAGAGTGTTTATGTGAGGAGTGCCAAAACCACTTTGAAATGCTTAAGGGTTATCTTGAGTCTCTTGGCATTTCATACAGCGTTAACCCTTATATAGTGAGAGGGCTTGATTATTATGAAAAGACGGTATTTGAGATAATATCTACCGATATAGGTGCACAAGGCACGGTATGCGGCGGTGGAAGATACGACGGGCTTATTGAGCAGCTTGGCGGGCCGAAAACGCCAGGAATAGGTTTTGGGCTTGGGATAGAGAGGCTTTTGATAGTCATGGAATCCCAGGGAATTGCATTTTTTGGCGGCGACTTTGCCGATGTATATATATGCACTCAGGGAGACGAGGCCAAACTTAGCGGGTTTAAGATGGCACAGGAACTTAGAGATAAAGGCATCAGCACGGAAACCGACCATATGGGCAGGAGCATGAAAGCACAGTTTAAGTATGCAAACAAGATAGGCGCTAAATATGTAATAGTAATAGGCGGCGATGAACTTAAAAAAGGCGTAGTTAAATTGCGCGATATGAAAGAAGGAAATGAAAGAGAGATAAACTCTCATAATATAATAAAAGAATTATCAAAAATTTTTAATTTTTAGCAGGAGAAAAAACATATGAGCGAGCAGATGGGCAGTTTAAAAAGAACAGGCTATACAACGGACTTTACAGCCAAAGACATAGGGAAAAAAGTAGTTTTAATGGGTTGGGTGCAAACCAGGCGTGATTTAGGCGGGCTTATTTTTGTAGACCTTCGCGACAGAACAGGGATAATGCAGTCGGTTTTCGATGAAAGCGTTTTCAAAGGCAACTTTAAAGATGTAGAGAGTATTAGAAGCGAATTCGTGCTGGCGGTTACCGGGGAAATAGTCAAACGTTCTGAAGATACTATCAACCCTAAAATTAAAACAGGATATATAGAAGTCAAAGCTACGGATTTAAAAATACTTTCCAAGTCTGAAGTGCTTCCTTTTGAAATAGATGATGATATAAAGGTTAAGGAAGAATTAAGATTAACGCATAGATACCTGGATTTGCGCCGCCCTAAGATGCAGGCCAATATGGTGCTAAGGCATAATATAGCCATGTGCGCAAGAAACTATTATAACGAAAATGGATTTTTAGAGATAGAAACGCCGATACTTACAAAAAGCACACCTGAAGGCGCAAGAGACTACTTAGTCCCAAGCCGTGTGCAGCCGGGCAAGTTTTTTGCATTACCGCAGTCCCCTCAGCTTTTAAAACAGCTGTTGATGGTATCTGGGTATGATAAATACATGCAGATAGCTAAATGCTTTAGAGACGAGGACCTGCGTTCAGACAGGCAGCCGGAATTCACCCAGATAGATTTGGAGATGTCCTTTGTAGACGTAGATGATGTTATAGCTGTAAACGAGGGATTTTTAAAGAAACTTTTTAATGAGATAATGGGAATTGGGATAAAGACGCCCCTAAGGCGTTTGACTTATAAAGAAGCAATGGACCGTTTCGGTTCTGATAAACCGGATACAAGGTTTGGTCTAGAATTAACCGATGTTAGCGACTTGGTTGTAAATACGGATTTTAAGGTCTTTGCCTCCATAGTCCAAAAAGGTGGAAGCGTCCGCGCTATAAACGTTAAGGGCAGCGCAGATAAATTTGCAAGAAGGGAAATAGATTCTCTTGTCGAATACGTAAAAATATACGGTGCAAAGGGAATGGCATGGATATCCATGAAGGAAGATGAGATCCAATCGCCAATCGTAAAGTTCTTTACAAAAGAGCAATTAGATGCACTTCTAAAACGTTTGGATGCGCAGAAGGGAGATATAATCTTCTTTGTCGGCGACAAGGATAAGATAGTATTTGATTCTTTAGGGCACCTTCGTTTGAAACTGGCAGAAAAACTTGATTTGATAGATGAAAATGTATTTGATCTTCTGTGGATAACTGAATTCCCGCAGTTTGAATATAGCGAAGAAGAAAAACGATTTGCAGCTAAACACCATCCATTTACCAGCCCGATGGACGAAGACCTTGATTTAATAGAGACGGATCCGGAAAAAGTCCGCGCTAAAGCGTATGATATAGTACTTAACGGCAATGAGATAGGCGGCGGCAGCATAAGGATACACAGCCAGGAGCTGCAGGAGAGAATGTTTGCCGCGCTTGGCTTTACAAAAGAATCTGCATGGGAGAACTTTGGTTTTCTGCTGGAGGCATTCAAGTATGGCACACCTCCGCATGGCGGATTGGCTTTTGGATTAGACCGCCTTGTGATGCTTTTAAGCAAAAGCCCGTCTATACGCGACGTTATAGCATTTCCAAAGGTGCAGACGTCCTCCTGTTTGATGACAAAGGCACCTTCACAGGTAAGTAAGAAACAATTAAAAGAGTTAAAAATAAAAACAGAAGAAAAATAATATGGATAGGTTTTTAAGGGAGATCCTTGCCATAGGAGAAGAAAACTTTGAAAAGATAAATAAAGCAAAAGTTGCTGTCATAGGCCTTGGCGGCGTCGGCTCTTTTGCTGCGGAAGCTCTGGCAAGGGCAGGAGTATCAAATATCGTGCTTGTTGACGGCGATAAAGTGGATATTACAAATATAAACCGACAGTTAATAGCACTTACTTCAACGCTTTTTAAATACAAAGCATCTGTCTTTAAGGACCGTATTTTGGATATAAACCCAGATGCTAAAGTAACTCAAATATGCGAGTTTTTATCTAAGGACAACTTGATAGATTATATAACTAAAGATATAAACTATGTTATTGATGCAATAGACATGATATCAGTTAAAATAGATATAATATGCCACTGTAAAGCTAACGGCATACCGGTAGTCTCTTCTATGGGCACAGGCAACAAGCTACACCCGGAGCTCTTTAAAGTTTCAGACATTTACAGTACGAAGAAAGACCCTATAGCACGGGTTTTAAGAAGAGAGCTAAAAAAAAGAGGGGTTGACAGTTTAAAAGTAGTTTATTCTGATGAGGATACGGCCGGAAGAGGCATAATCAGTGAAAAAGGGTCTAATAAGACCGGAAGTATTTCATTTGTACCGGGAGTTGCCGGAATGATACTGGCTTCCCAGGTTATACTGGATATCATAGATTCATAAAAGTTTGGCTTTTTGAAAATAAAAAATTATGAAAAGGAGTGAAAACTATGAGCGAAAAAGTTATGCATGTCTCTCAGGAAGATTTTGACAAAGAAGTTTTAAAACAATCAGGTCCGGTATTGGTCGATTTCTGGGCAGATTGGTGCGGACCTTGCCGAATGCTTGCACCGACAATAGATGCCGTTGCAGATGAAATGGCGGATAAAGTTAAAGTATGTAAAGTTAATGTAGACAGTGCTCATGACCTTGCAAAAAAATATGGGATCATGACAATACCTACAGTAATTGTATTTAAAAATGGAGAAGAAAAAGAAAGAAGTGTAGGGCTTGTAAATAAGTCTGCTATAATTACATTGTTACAGAAATATATTTGAATTTGTTAATAAAAATGTAGTATAATAAACTGACCTAGGAAATTTCCCGGGCCAGTTTATTATACTAATGAAAGATGGATGAAACCTTGTATTTAAAACGAATCGAACTTACAGGATTTAAATCATTTCCAGACAAATATGAGATAATAATGGACAATAAAATCACCGGGATCGTTGGGCCTAACGGGTCTGGGAAAAGCAACATCTGCGATGCTATCCTTTGGGTACTAGGCGAACAAAACGCCAGGAACCTGAGGGGATCTAAGATGGAGGACATCATATTTAACGGTACACAGACTAGGAAGCAAAAGTCTTATTGTGAAGTTGTACTTATATTCGACAATATGGACGGGCGCTTAATGGCGGATTATTCTGAAATACAGATATCGAGGAAAATGTATCGTTCCGGAGAAAGCGAATATTCATTGAATGGTACATCCTGCAGGCTTAAAGATATATTAAACTTATTCCGCGATACCGGTATAGGCAGAGAAGGCTACTCTATAGTAGGCCAGGGAAAAATCGATGAAATTTTAAATGAGAAGGCAGTCAGCAGAAGAAAAGTCTTTGAAGAAGCGGCAGGCGTCATGAAATACCGCGTTTCTAAAGAAGAGACAGAAAGAAAGCTGTTAAGAACGGAAGAGAATTTAATACGTGTAAACGACGTTATAGAAGAATTATCAATTCACTTAGAACCTATTAAAATACAATGCGAAAATGCAAAAAAATACTTAGCACTTAAAGAAGAAGAAAAAACCTTAGAAATTAATTTGTTTTTAAAAGAATATGAGAATGGAAATGACCGTATTGAAAGGCTAAAAAAAGAAGTAAGTGGCATAGAAGACGAAACCAACGAGATGTCGCTTAATTTAGGTGTCACTAAAGATTCCTATGAAAATGCAGTGCTTAACCTTACCGACATAGATGAAAGGATTTCCGAGTTAAACGAAAAGATATCTTCCTTTAAAGCAAAAGAAGAAAATTTAACCGGTAAGGTATTGCTCTTTACAGAGAAAAAAGAAAATATAAACAGCCAGATAAACCGGTTAAATCTAGAAATTCAAAAGAATGTTTCAAATATAGCTGATGTTACTCAGGGGATAAAAGACGAATACCTTGCCATAAGTGAAATTGAAGAAAAATTAAATGATCTTAGCTTAAACATAGAGGAATTAAATTCAAAAATCAATAACTTAAGAGAAAATAACGGTGGTATAGATGCTGAGCTGGTGAAAACTGAGATAATAAAACTTATGAATCAATTGTCCGAAGTAAAAAGTGCTCTTGCTGCGGACGATGCGAAGAAAAACGCGATTGATACAAGGAACGAAGAATTAAAAAAGGCATTAGATTCAGTGAGTAACCAGCTTATTCAAACGCAAAAACTGACAGACGAACAAAATGAGGAAAAAATTAAAATCCAAACACAAAAAACTGATATTGTAAAGCAGCTTGAAAATGTATTAAGTGATATAAAAAAAGAAGAGGATACGATCGCACGCGCAAAACAGGAATTGTCTGAAAAACTTAGGAAACTAGACCAGTTATCCTCTCAAATCAAAATGTTAAAAGACCTAAACGATAGTTTCGAAGGGTATCATGAAAGCGTAAAATCGCTTTTAAAAGCTGCCGAATCCAGAAATGATATATCAGAAAAAATCATATCCAGTGTCGTCTCTGCTATAAAAGTAGATGAAGAATACGAAATAGCGATTGAGACAGCTCTTGGGGCGGCTGCCCAGAATATAGTCGTTAAAGATGAATACGGCGCTAAATATTTAATAGAGTTTTTAAGAAAAAACAATATGGGGAGAGTATCTTTTCTCCCGTTAAAAACTCTTAAAGCAAGATATCTATCATCAGAAGAAAGGCGCTTTTTAAAAGACGATGGAGTTATAGGCATTGCAAGCGAGCTTATAGAAATAAAAGAAGAATCTAAGGTAGCCATAGACTTTTTGCTGGCGAGGACTGTTTTAGTTAAAGACATCGATTCCGCAATTTCAGTTATGAAGCGGTGCGGGTCATTCCGGGCTGTGACATTAAAAGGAGATGTCTTTAATCCAAGCGGTGTTATCACCGGAGGGAGCGTACATAAAAAGACATTCAACCTATTGTCTCGCGAGAGGATCCTTACTGAAACTCAAAAGACATATGGCTCTTTATACGATGAAACCCAAAGTTTAAATTTAAATATCAGAACCAGCGAAATAGCTCTTACAGGCAGAAAACAAAAACGCTCTGAATTGCTTGATTCAAACCACGCTTATGAAGTGAAATTATCTGCTATGGAGCAAAAAGCTGAGTCTTTGTTTTCAAAACTTGAAGATTTAGGAAAAGACTCTGAGCGTATTTCATCTGAAATATCTGAAAATGAAGATACAAAGCTAAAGATCAATTCTTCCATTGAAAAAGGTAGCATAAAGCGCAATGCAGTTCAAAAGCTGATAGGAGATAAAGAAGAAAGCTTAAAATCCCTTGAAAAAATATCTGCGCAGGCCGAATTTGAGCTGGATAAATTAAAAGAAGAGCTTAATTTATTTAAAGTGCAGGAATCATCTCTTAAAACGGACAAGCAAGCCAGGGAAACGGCTGTTTTAAGGCTGAAATCGCAGATTAAAGATTTAGAAAACGAAAATAAGAACAAGGCAGATGAAATAGAAAAATTTAAAGAAAACCTTAATGAGGCCGGTAATCTTATATTTGGGGCCGAGGAAGAGTTAAAAGAGGTTAAAATATCTTCCGGTAAAGCAAATGAAGAATTTAATAGCGCCCTATCAATTAAAGAAAAATTAAATGAAGATATAAAATCCCAAATTGATAAAAGAACAGGTATAGAAGACAGGTTAAACGATATTTCTGATAGGAAAAATAAAGCTGAAGTTTCGATAGCGAGGACAGAAACAAATTTAGAGAATGCGCAGAACCGAATTTGGGACGAATATATGCTGACTTATGCAAATGCTCTTGAATTTAAACAGGACATTAATATTTCAGAATCTCAAAGGCGGTTAAGCTCTATAAAAGAAGAAATATGCGAGATGGGTCCGATAAACCCTAATGCGCCAAAAGACTATGCACGTTCTTCTGAAAGGTACGAATTTTTAAAAGAACAGTCAGCTGATTTATCACGTGCAAAGGAAGACTTAAACAAGGTTATCTGTGAGCTTGTTAAATACATGGAGGAAAACTTTAGAGATCGGTTTAAGATAATAAACGAATATTTTAAAGAATCTTTTTCAGCCCTGTTTAACGGAGGGCATGCAGAACTCATTTTATTGGATGAGGGCAATATCATGGAGTG